>CAYMBB010000118.1:0-7583 GCA_964388515.1 uncultured Anaerolineaceae bacterium | reverse complement strand
GGCGGGGCGGAGATCTGCCTCTCGGGTGCGCGCTGCCAGGCCCTGGCCGAGACGTACCTCGGGCTGGTCGAGACCGGGGTTGGGCTGATCCCGGCCGGCGGCGGCTCGACCGCCATGGCCCGCCGGGCCGCAGAGCGGGCGGCCGGCAGCCAGGCCGACACGTTCGCCTTCTTCCGGGCGGCCCTGGAGACGATCGCGTTCGCCCGGGTGTCGACGAGCGCCGAGGAGGCACGCGCCCTCGGTCTCCTCGGCCCGGCCGACCTGATCAGTGCCGACCCCGAGCGCCAGTGGGCCGACGCGGCCGCGACGGCGCGGACCCTGGCCGAGATCGGCTACCGCCCACCGCTCCCCCGCCCGATCCCGGTCCTTGGCCGGCGCGGGATCGCTGCCGCCGAGGTGCTGACCTGGAACCAGCTCGCCGGCCGGGCGATGAGCGAGCACGACCGGAAGGTGACCCTCGAGCTGACCCGGGTGATGTGCGGCGGTAACGTGGCCGAGGGGACCGAGGTAGCGGAGAGCTGGCTGCTCGACCTCGAGCGCGAGGCGTTCCTCCGGCTGCTCGGCGAACCCCTCACCCGCGACCGGATCCGCCACACGCTGCGGACCGGCAAACCCCTGCGCAACTGACGGCCACGAGGCTGTCGCCCGCGCCAACCGCCCGACGAAACGACAGCCACCGAGGAGAGACAGGAGCAACGGAGCCAGAGATGCAAGAAGCCGTCATCGTCAGCGCCGTGCGCACGGCCGTCGGCCGGGCTCCCCGGGGTGTGCTCCGCGAGACGCCGCCCGAGGAGCTCGCCATCGCCGCCGTGCGCGAGGCGCTCGCCCGGGCACCCGGGCTCGACCCCGCCGAGGTCGAGGACCTCATCCTCGGCTGCGCGATGCCCGAAGGCGCCCAGGGTCTGAACGTCGCCCGCCCGGTCGCGCTCGGAGCCGGGCTGCCGGTCTCGACGAGCGCGATGACCGTCAACCGCTTCTGTGCCTCCGGCCTCCAGGCGCTCGCCCTCGCCAGCCAGGCGGTGGCGACCGGCGTCGCCGAGGTGGTCGTGGCCGGGGGCCTCGAATCGATGAGCTTCGTGCCGATGACCGGCTGGCACTTCGCGCCGAACCCCGGGCTGGCCGGGCGCTGGCCGGAGGTCTACCTGAACATGGGCCTGACCGCCGAGGAGGTCGCCCGGCGCGAGCGGATCAGCCGCGAAGACCAGGACGCGTGGGCCTTGCGCAGCCACCGCCGGGCCGCGGCGGCGATCGACGAGGGGCGCTTCCGAGCCGAGATCGTGCCTCTCGTCGTCGAGCGGACGGTCGTCGAGGACGGCCGCCCGCGCCTCGAACGGGTGACCTTCGACACCGACGAGGGGCCCCGGCGCGACACTGACGAGGCACGGATGGCGTCGCTCGCACCGGCCTTCGCCGAGGGCGGGACGGTGACTGCCGGCAACAGCTCGCAGATGAGCGACGGCGCCGCGGCGATGGTCGTGATGACCGGCGAGCGGGCCGCCCGGCTCGGCCTCGCCCCGCTCGGCCGGCTCGTCTCGTATGCCACGGCCGGGGTCGCGCCCGAGATCATGGGGCTCGGACCGATCGAGGCCGTCCCGAAGGCGCTGGCGAAGGCCGGCCTTGGCCTCGACGACCTCGCGGTGATCGAGCTGAACGAGGCGTTCGCCGCCCAGGTCGTGGCTGTCGTCCGCCAGCTCGGACTCGACGAGGAGCGAACGAACCCGAACGGGGGTGCGATCGCCCTCGGTCACCCGCTCGGCGCGACCGGCGCCAAGCTGACCGTCCAGCTTCTCTCGGAGCTGGCCCGACGCGGTGCGCGCTACGGGCTGGTGACGATGTGCGTCGGCGGCGGGCAGGGCGCGGCCGGGATCATCGAGTGGCTGGGTGGCCGCCAGCCGGCTGACGGCGGATCCGCCGGCCCTGGATCGAGGAACGCGAAGGAGGGAGAGCGATGACCAGCCCGACCGAGACCGTGCCGTCCGGTGCCGGTGCCGCCGAACCGGCCGGCCACGAGGAGCGCGGGGGCGGCTTCCTGGTCGGCCCGACCGCCCCGGAGCGGATCTTCACCCCGGAACGGCTGAGCGAGGAGCATCGGGCGATCCGGGCCGCGATCGAGGCGTTCGTGGCCCAGGAGGTCGGGCCGCGTCGCGAGGCGGTCGAGGGCAAGGACTACGCGACCCACCGCGAGCTGCTGGCCCGGCTCGGACGCGACGGCTACCTCGGGATCGACGTGCCCGAGGCCTGGGGCGGCGCAGGGCTCGACCGGGTCACCTCGGTCGTGGTCACCGAGGCGCTCGCCGGCGCCGACTCGTTCGCGGTCACCTACAGCGCCCACACCGGGATCGGTACCCTGCCTCTCGTCTTCTTCGGCAGCGACGACCAGCGCCGGCGCTATCTGCCCGGCCTCGTCGCCGGCACGACGGTCGGCGACTACGCCCTGACCGAGCCCTCGGCCGGCTCCGACGCACGCGCGATCCGCTCGCGGGCGACCCGCCAGCCCGACGGCAGCTACCTGATCGACGGCTCGAAGCAGTTCATCACCAACGCCGGCTTCGCCGACCTGTTCACGCTCTACGCCAAGGTCGACGGCGAGGAGTTCACCGCCTTCCTCGTGGAGCGCGACAGCCCGGGGCTGACGATCGGGCCCGAGGAGCACAAGCTCGGCGTCCATGGCGCGTCGACCTGCGCCCTCACCCTCGACGGGGTCCGGGTCCCGGCCGGGAACGTGCTCGGCGAGATCGGCAAGGGCCATCGCGTCGCCTTCAACGTCCTGAACGTCGGGCGCTTCAAGCTCGCGGCCGGCTGCCTGGGCGGGATGAAGCCGTCGATCGCGATCGCCTATGCCTACGCCCGGGATCGGCGGGCCTTCGGTCGGCGGATCGTCGAGTTCCCGCTCATCGCCGCCAAGCTGGCCGGGATGGCCGCCCGAACATACGGGGTCGAGTCGGTCGTCTACCGGGTCGCCGGGCTGATCGATGCTCGTCTCGGGAGGGCCGAGGAATCGGGCTCGCCCGAGGCGATCCGGACCGCGCTCGAGGAGTACGCGGTCGAGTGCTCGATCGCCAAGGTGCTCGCCAGCGAGGAGCTGGGCTGGGTGGTCGACGAGCTGATCCAGGTCCACGGCGGCTACGGCTACATCGAGGACTACCCGGCCGCACGTGCCTTCCGCGACGCCCGGATCCACCGGATCTGGGAGGGGACGAACGAGATCAACCGGCTGCTCGTCCCGGGAACGCTCGTCAAGCGGGCGATCCAGGGCCGACTCGACCTGCTCGGACCGGCCCGACGGGCCCAGGAGGCGCTCCTGGCTCCGGCCGGCGCGGGCGCGACGGACGTCACGGGCGGTGGGCCGCTGGCCGCCGAGGCCGCGTTCGTCGACGCGGCCAGACAGGTCACCCTCCTGCTCGCCGGGGCCGCCTTCCAGCGCTTCGGGGCCACGCTCGAGGAACAGCAGGAGGCCCTCGCCGGCCTGGCCGACCTGACGACCGGGGTGCTGGTCATGGACAGCGCGGTCGCCCGGGCGCGACAGGCGGCGGCGGGGGCACCGTCCGGCCTTGCCCAGGAGCGCGCCGCGCGCCACGTCGACCTCGCCCGCCTGCTCGTGGCCGAGCGCTCCGCCCAGTTCGAGCTGGCGGCCCGCGCGATCGCCCCGGCGCTGGCCGAGGGAGACGAGGCACGACTGCTCGTGGCCGGGATCCGGCGCCTCCTGCGCAGCGACCCGGTCGACCAGATCGCCCTCGGTCGTCGGGTGGCCGGTCACGTCATCGCCGCGGAGGGATACCCGGTCTGACACGGTCCTGCCCTGCCCGGGTATGGCGCTCGGGGCAGGACCACAGGGAGGTGGAGAGAATGACCACGCTATCACCGGCGGCCCGGCCGGATGGGTCGGCCCGTCCCTGGTTGGAGCACTACGAGCCCGGGGTACCGCATGAGATCAGCGTCCCGGAGGAGCCGCTCGACGAGATCCTGCGCCGGACCGCCGAACGCTTCCCCGATCGGGTCGCGATCGACTTCCTGGCCGCCCGGACGCGCTTCCGCGAACTCGACGATGCGGTCGACCGGTTCGCCCGGGCACTCCTGGCGCGCGGGCTCAGGCGGGGCGACCGGGTCAGCCTTCACCTGCCGAACACACCGGCCTTCGTGATCGCCTTCTTCGGCACGCTCCGGGCGGGCGGGATCGCGGCACCGGCCAGCCCGCTCCTCGTGGAGCGGGAGCTCGACGTCCTGCTGCGGGAGACGACGCCCCGCTTCTCGGTCTGCCTCGACCTGCTCGTGCCGCGCGTGCGCGCCGTCCGGACCGCGATCGAGGGCCGCCTGCCGGACGGGGCGCTGATCGTGACCGGCATTCGCGACTGGCTGCCGGTCCCGATCCGCTGGCTCTACCCGCTCGCCGCCCGCCGCGAGGGCCGCTGGCACCCGGTCCCCCACTCGGCCGCGACGCCGAACCTCGTCCGCCTCCTGCGCGAGACGCCCAGCGGCCGGGTCGAGTCGGCGGCCGCTCCGAACGATCCGGCCGTCCTCCAGCCGACCGGCGGCACGACCGGAACGCCCAAGGCGGCCACGCTCACCCACCGCAACCTCGTGGCCAACGCCCACCAGACCGCGGCCTGGTTCCCGGGCGCGCGGGCCGGTGCGGAGTCGACGCTGTGCGTCGTCCCCTACTTCCACATCTACGGCCTCACCGTGGCCATGAACTTCTCGATCCTGATCGGCGCCACGCAGGTCCTCCATCCGCGCTTCGATCCGCTGGCGGTCCTGAAATCGATCGCCCGGACGCGGCCGCGGACCTTCCCCGGCGCGCCGACGATGTACGCCACTCTCGCCGCCCACCCGGCCCGGGCGCGCTACGACCTCAGCTCGATCGAGGCCTGCATCAGCGGCGCGGCCCCGCTCACGCTCGACGTCCAGCGCCGCTTCGAGGAGGTCACCGGCGGACGGGTGAGCGAGGGCTACGGTCTGACCGAGGCGAGCCCGGTGACCCACTGCAACCCGATCCACGGCCAGCGCAAGATCGGCACGATCGGGCTGCCCTTCCCCTCCACCGACGCCCGGGTCGTCGACCTCGAGACCGGCCAGCGGACGCTCGGACCGGGTGAGATCGGCGAACTGGCCGTTCGTGGTCCGCAGGTGATGGCCGGCTACTGGCACCGGCCCGAGGAGACGGCGGCCGTCCTGCGCGACGGCTGGCTGTTCACCGGCGACGTGGCGACGATGGACGAGGAGGGCTACTTCCGGATCGTCGACCGGCGCAAGGACATGATCATCGTGGGCGGAATGAACGTCTATCCGCGCGAGGTCGAGGAGGTCCTGATGGCCCACCCGGCGATCGCCGAGGCGGCCGTCGTGGGCCAGCCTGACGAGCGCCTGGGCGAGGTCCCGCGGGCCTACGTCGTGCTCGAGCCCGGGGCCTCGATCCCCGAGACGGAGATCCTCGCCTACTGCCGCGAGAACCTGGCCCGCTACAAGGTCCCCGTGGCGGTCGAGTTCCGGACCGAGCTGCCGCGGACGTTCATCGGCAAGGTTTTGCGCCGCGTCCTGGCCGAGGACCGCCTCCAGCAGGGCGCAGGCGGGCCCGGAACGGCCGAAGGGAACCTGCCCACGGGTGAGAACGAAAGAGCTGCGGGAGCCGACGGAGGCGAACCCGCCGACGAGACCGATCCCGCCTGAGCCGGCCTGAGCCGGTGGGGCCGCCCGGTCAGGCGGAGGCGCCGCGCTCGGCGAGCCACTCCTCGTAGTTCGTCTCGTCGACGCCGCTCTCGACCTCGGACTTCGTGAGCAGGAGCGGCGGGCGGCCGGCCCGGATCGTCTCCTCGGTGATGATGCACTTGCGGATGTCGGTCCGCTCCGGGATGTCGTACATCACCTCGAGGAGCGCCTCCTCGACGATCGAGCGCAGGGCGCGGGCGCCGGTCTTGCGCTCGAGGGCGACGTCGGCCGCCGCCTGGAGCGCCCCCTCGGTGAAGACGAGCTCGACCTTGTCGAGCTGGAGGAACTTCTGGAACTGGCGCGTGATCGCGTTCTTGGGCTCGATCAGGATCCGGACCAGGTCCGCGGCCGTGAGCGACGAGAGGGTGACGACGACCGGCAGGCGCCCGACGAACTCGGGGATCAGCCCGAACTTCAGCAGGTCCTCGGGCATCAGGCGCTCGAGGATCCGCGCTCGCTCGGTGCGATCCATCTGCGACTCGGACCCGAACCCGATCCCGCGCCGGCCAACCCGCTCCTCGACGATCTTCTCGAGGCCGTCGAAGGCGCCGCCGCAGATGAACAGGATGTTCGTCGTGTCGATCTGGATGAAGTCCTGGTGCGGGTGCTTGCGCCCGCCCTGGGGCGGGACGTTGGCCACGGTCCCCTCGAGGATCTTGAGCAGGGCCTGCTGCACCCCCTCGCCCGAGACGTCCCGGGTGATCGAGGGGTTGTCCGCCTTGCGCGCGATCTTGTCGATCTCGTCGATGTAGATGATCCCGCGCTGGGCACGGGCGACGTCGAAGTCGGCGGCCTGGATCAGCCGCAGGAGGATGTTCTCGACGTCCTCGCCGACGTAGCCCGCCTCGGTCAGCGACGTGGCGTCGGCGATGCAGAAGGGCACATCGAGGACCCGGGCAAGGGTCTGGGCCAGGAGGGTCTTGCCGCTCCCGGTCGGTCCGACGAGGAGCACGTTCGACTTCTGGAGCTCGACCTCGTCGATCGCGTGGCCGGCGTTCACCCGCTTGTAGTGGTTGTAGACGGCGACCGAGAGGACTTTCTTGGCCCGCTCCTGGCTGATCACGTACTGGTCGAGGGCGGCCTTGATCTGGCGCGGGTTGGGCAGCTTCGTCGCCGCCGGCTTGGCCCGCGGCGCCTCGGCGATCTCCTCGTCGATGATCTCCTGGCAGAGGTTGATGCACTCGTCGCAGATGTAGACGCCCTGGCCCGCGATCAGCTTGCGGACCTGCTCCTGGCTCTTGCCGCAGAAGCTGCAGCGGTACGGGACCTTGGGGCCCTTGGTCGTCGTCGTCACGCCCGATGTCCTATCGCTTCGCGGCCGCGCCGTCGTCCTGGCCGCCCCGCCACGGCCGGGCGGAGCGCCGTCATCGTCACCTACTCACCTGCCGGCGAGGGCTTCGATCCCTCGTCGTCCGTCTCGCCGGTCGCGGGTCCTGCCCCGCCGGCCAGGCCGGCGTCGTGGGCCTGGGCGATCAGCGACTCCCCGGTTACCGAGTAGACCTGGTCGATGATGCCATAGTCGCGCGCCTGCTCGGGAGACATGAAATAGTCCCGCTCGGTGTCCTTGACGATCTTCTCGAACGGCTGGCCGGTGTGGCGGGCGAGGATCTCGTGGTTCACCCGCACCAGATGCTCCCACTCCTTGACCTGGATGAACGCGTCGGGCGCGTTGCCCCGGTAACCGCCAGAGCCCTGGTGGATCATGATCCGGCTGTTCGGCAGCGCATAGCGCTTGCCCTTCGTGCCGGCCGCCAACAGGACGGCGGCCATGCTCGCGGCCATCCCGATGCAGATCGTGCTGACCGGCGCCCGGACGTACTGCATCGTGTCGTAGATCGCCAGGCCCGAGGTGACGATGCCGCCCGGCGAATTGATGTAGA
>CAYMBB010000117.1:0-7599 GCA_964388515.1 uncultured Anaerolineaceae bacterium | reverse complement strand
ATCGCGACTCGATGGCCCAGGAGCGGATCCCGATCGAAGGCGTGAAGCGGGCGATTCTCGACCGGCTGGCGGCCGCCCGAGGCTGAGCGCCGCGTCGACCGGCGGACTCTCGGGCCGCCCGCCCTCACTCGACCACCCGCAGCGTCGAGTGGACGTCCATTCTCGACAGCCTCCGGGACCCGAGGAGTGGGGCGAGCCCCACGGCGATGACTCCCGACCCGGCTGCCGCGAGGAGTGTCCCCGTCGACACGGCGAGCGTTGACTAGCTGCGCCCCAAACATCGACAGCGCCCGATCAGCCGAGGTCGATCATCGCCTGGGCGTATCTGATCCCGTTCGTCGTTGGATCGGCCGCGGCCGGCCTGATCCTGCTCCGTTTGGGCGGGCGACGGCGTCTTCGGGGAACGAGAAGCTAGTCTCCGATCGGCGTCAGCTCCCTCCCGCTCACGACGACCTCGCCAGCCGCATTCAGGAAGCTCCACCTCAGGGCGGTGACCGGGAGGTCCTTGTACGGGAGTGCCAGGACAAAGACTCCGTCGACCACCTCTCCTCCGACGCCTCCGAGTGTTGTCACGAACTTGACCGCCCCCGGTGGGGCATTCCCGAACACCCAGGTGTTGAAGGTGCGCGGCTGGGTTTCTCCACCGACGGTCAGGAGGGTCAGTGCTGCTTCACCTTTCCTGTCGGCCGACGAGGTCTGTTCGTGGAGCATGTCTTCAGTCGGACCGGTCACCAGAACGAGTGCCCCGTTCCGACGGGCCACGCCCATGATGCCGTCCTCGGTTTCGACCTTCACCACGAGCGGCAGGCGAACGAACTCGTAACCTGGTGATGGGGACCCGGATCGGAGGAGCGAGCACGCCGCAAGCGTTGCAGCAATGCTCAACATGAGGAGGCTCCGGAACAGGACAGGGCGACTCATCAGTTCGTGAAGGTGGCAACCGCGGACTTCGCCCAAGTGGAAGTCGTTGGCGAGATCGTGATACTGGGCGAGCTGCTGAAGGTCAGGGCGTAGATCAGCGACTGGTAGGTATGGAAGTACTTGAACACGACGTTTGTAGCTTGATACTGGCGGCCCGCGGCCCCAATCGTGACATAGTCCCAGCCATAATCGGCGTACGTGTTGCCCTTGGGGAGGGGGCTCCACTCGTTGAAACCGATGCCGGTTCCCGTGTTCGGCACGTCGTCCCTGTTCGAGAACGTGATGAAGCTTCCGTTCTGGTAGTAGCCGACCGCTGCTCGACCGCCGATCGCCATGTTGTTAGCCCACGCCGTGCCGATCTTCTCCTGGCCCGATAAGTCCAGATCGACGTTGTCCCAGTTGAAGTAGCTCGTCACCAGCCAGCAGACGGTGAGTTGGACCGGGCAGTCGGTCTCCCAGGCGACCGATACAGACAGCACGATCTTGGCATCGCCAACGTGGGCCAAGCTACTGATGCCCCCGTTCGGCCGCCCCGTTCGGTTCACGGCAGTGACCGGGAATACGTCTCGGGTGTACGCGACGATCGGTCGGGTCGGATCGCGGAAGGCTGCCTCGCGCCCCACCCTTTCCACGGGATCCATTGAGGCGAGTGCGGCTTCGATCGCCGCGGGCGACAGAGCCTCGCCGAGCGGGAGGCTTCCCTCGGCGACGGCAGTTGCTGGGAGAAGAGCGGCCGCCAGCAAAGGGACACCGAGCAGGACCGAGAAGCTACGCCTGAACACTATTTCCTCCTTCTCGAGCCGGGAGCCCAATGGGGTGATCGGGGACTGGATGTCAGCACTTGCCCGTGGTGCTCGTACCCTGCCTGATCGCCTGGCACAGACGTTTCAGCCGATTGCAGTACGGTCAAGCTAGGCCCGAGGCCCGAGCTGCGCAAGGCGGTAGAACCCTCGGGCACGGGTAGGGAAAACCCTTTCAGGTCGGCAGGTCGAGCCAGCCCTCGCGCTCCGCCCGAAGCGCGAGCTCCGTCCGGGAGGCGACCCCGACCCGGGCGTAGAGCCGGCTCAGGTGCGATTCGACGGTCTTCGTCGACAGCCCGAGCTCGCGTCCGATGTCGTCGTTCGTGCGGCCGGCGAGGATGCCCCGGACGATCTCCCGGTCCACCGCCGTCAGGCGGAACGTGCCCGACCGGCGGGCGGCGGCGAGCTGCGCGGCGGTGAATGCCACGCCGCCGCTGGCTGCCTTGCGAACGGCATCGACGACCTCGGCCGTCGGCGCCGTCTTGAGCAGATACCCGGCGGCCCCGTCCGCGAGGGCGGCCGACAGGTACTGGGGGGTCTCGAACGACGAGAGGACGATCCAGGCCGGTCGGGCATCGCGACGGGCGAACTCCGCGATCAGATCGAGGCCCGATCCGTCCGGCAGCCGGACGTCCACGAGGACGACGTCGGGTCGGGCGGCCTCGAGCGCCGCCCGCGCCTCGGCCACGCTCCTCGCCCGGGCGACGACCCGCAGGTCCGGCTCGCGGGAAAGCGCCGCGTCGATGCCGTCGAGGACGACGGGGTGGTCGTCGACCAGGAGGACGCCGATGGTCACGGCCGTCGCCAGCGGACGACGACCGCCGTCCCGCCCTCGGCGCGCTGCCCGACGTTGAGCTCGGCCCGGATGACGGCTGCTCGCTGCCGCATCGACGGTAGCCCGAGGTGGCCGCCACGCTCGGCCCGCTCGGTCGCCTCGCGCGAGAGGCCGACCCCGTCGTCTCGAACGACGAGGTCGATCCGATCGGGCGTCAGCTCGCCGACGACCTCAACGATCGTTCCGCCGCTGTGACGCTGGGCGTTGGCGATGGCCTCCTGGACGATCCGGTAGACCGCGAGCTCGACCTCCGGCGGCAGCCGCTCGGTGGCGTCACGCCCGGTCTCATCGTCGATCGTGGTCTCCACGCGCACGGCGCTCCCGTTCGCGTTCGCCTGGTCCGCGAGGAACAGCATTGCCGGACCGAGTCCGAGGTCGTCGAGCACCGGCGGACGGAGATCGGTCGTGACGGAGCGGAGGTGCGAGGCGACTTCGCGCAGTCGGCGGGCCTCCGCCTGCGGTTCGGGTGTCGTCTCCAGCCGACGGATGGCGGCGCTCAGCTCCTGGAGCGGCTCGTCGTGGAGCTCGCGCGCCACGCGGGCGCGCTCCGATTCGATCGCGTTGACCGACGCGCGCTCCAGGCGCTCGCCGAGCAGCAACCGGTCCAGGAGGCGGACGAGCGGTCGTCGCGAGCGGAGGTAGACCAGGGCACCGAGCGATAGGGCGATCGTGATCATGGCCGGCGACACCCCGGCGACGAGCCAGAGCGCGAGCGCGAGGCCACCCGCGAGGGCGATCCCGAAGAGATCGAGTGCCATCGGGGCGTCGATCGATCCGACGGCGTCGCTCAGCGTGCTCCGATCAAGACTCAGCCCGACGGTCGCGAGCGCGGCCCCAGCCGACGCGACGAGACGACCGGCGTCGATCGGATCGTAGGCGCTTGGGGCCGCCAATCGGGCGGCCAGCCATCCGATCGCCGCGAGGACGGCGCCCGCAAGGACCAGCGCCCGCAACCCACCCTGCCGGAGCCCTACGGCGACGAGCCAGGCGACCGGCAGGCCGAGCATCAGGAGTCCGCCGATCGAGGAAATGACGGCGTGGCCCCCGAACATGAGCGGGACGGTACCGACCGCCCCGGCCAGGCTTGCCGCCGCGGCCGCCCCGCGGGGTCGGCGGAACGCGCCGGCCACCGCGAGGAGCGCCATGAGCAGCGCCCCCAGGGCCAGCGGGGTCGTTCCGCGCAGCTCGGCCGTCGCGCCCCGGATCGTCAGATAGTGGTCGAGCCCGGCGCCGCGCGTCTGGAGGACCCAATCGAGCTCCGACTCGCCCGTCGTGATCCCGACGACGGTCTGGCCCGCGCGGATGCCGGCATGCCAGGCTGGGCCCCCGGGAAGGACCGATAGCACAGGACCCCGGAGCGCTTCGAAGTCGATTCCCGGTTCGGGGATCTTCATCGCGGCCGTCACGACGCCGAATGTCGCGATGACGACGCCGAGCACTGCGAGGACCCGCGCCAGCCCGTCGCGGACGTCAGGCCACGCCGAGCCTCGTCGCCCATAGGGTTTTCCCCATCCTCGACCGAGGGTTCTCTCCTCTTGGCGCGGGCCCGGGCCGGTCATAGGCTGAAGGTCGCGAGGCGTCCTTACGGGGGTCAATGTGGTACGTATCGGTCGGACGGCGGGGATGATGGCCGCCGCGCTCGCGCTCGTCATGGTCGGAGTGTACGCAGCCTCGGCCGGTGCGGCGAGCGGGCCGGTCATCGTGGCCGACCTGGGGGGTCGGCCGATCCCCGCCGTCGACGTCGGTCGCTACCACTGCGAGGACTTCGACTTCCCGCGCATCCACTGCTACGCGAGCGCGGCCGACCTCGACCGGGCGGTTGCCCGGCGTCTGGCGGCCGCGCCGCCGTCGGGTCCGGGGCCGCTCGCGACGTCCACCGCGACAGCCTACGTGCTGATCTTTGCCGACAAGAGCTTCACCGGCGCCTCGATGTACCTGTCGGTCCCGTATGACGACCTCTCGGTCATCGGCTGGAACGACCGGATCAGCTCGTTTCAGGGCCAGGCCGGCAACGGCGGGACGTTCTTCGAGCACATCTACGGGGGAGGGTTCGTCTATCCGTTCAGCGCCTACCAGTGGGTCAGCTACGTCGGCGACGCCTACAACGATCGGTTCAGCTCGGTGAGGCCGAAGTGATGCGTCGTTCCTCGCGCGCCACAGAGCCGGGTGCGTGGCTCGTGTCATAACCCGCGCCTCACATGGCTGCGCCTACCCAGTTCGTAGAACTTGACGTGAGAATCAGGGGGTGAATTGTGAAGCACTCGCACTTCAGACTCGTGCCAATCGCGATGTCGGTCCTGCTCGCCACTTCTCTGGTGTCCTCGGGCGCAGCCGCCGCCAGTACCTTCGCAACAACTCCGGGAAGCGCCACGGACATCTCCGACTCGGCGCTTGGCCGTTCCCTCGCCCAGCAGGCCGCGGACCACTACGCACGACTGGGCGTGCCAAGGCAGCCACTCCGGGTGTGGCGCGACGCCAGAGGGTACGTTATTGCGCCGCTTGGCACTGAGTTTGCGCCGACGAGCGTTGCTCTTCCCGACGGAACGGCCACAGTCTCGTCTGCGCCGACGACCTCCTCGGTGCGCGTGGCGCGCATGGCTGCACCCGCCGCCACCACGGCGAGCGGGAGTTGGAGCCTGGCCGGACAAGCATGCTTCTCACGGATCACCGACACGTGGACCTGGCTCGATCACTGCTACTGGATGTGGCAGCTCGCAAACGATGGAGACACTACCAGAGACTGGTACGCACTCGAGCACTTCGCCACAATGCATCCGAACTCGCCCTGGGTGGGGAATTGGGCCAAGATCTCATCATCGCCGACGAGCGGGAGCGCAGCTCAGACGTGGGCCGATTGGAGTCCACGGGGCGACTACAACCAAAGCTGCCACACCATCACGGTTGGCATCACGTCACCAGTCGGCGGAATCTCATTCTCCACGAATCAGTGTGAGGTCTGGGACATGACCAAAGGCAACCCTGCGGTCACGTACGACCTCGCGTGGATCGGTCCCGGCGTTCGGCAGGACCGGGAGGTTGGCTACCAGATCTCGGTTAGCGTGCCGCAGGGCGGGTGGCCACAGTGGTCACTGCCCGCGGAGACACATGGCAGTGCGTATTGACGACGCGAGTCGGACGGATACGGTCTGCCTCTGCGCCCAGCCGCAATCCCGTTGGGGAGCGCAGGCCAAGAGGTTGAGTTCGGGGGTCGGTCGCCGGGCAGAGCGACGACTCAGTCCAGGCTCGGCGACCCCGCGTCCGGAAGGCGAGGCTATCAGAACGGCGCAAGGCAGCCAACCACGAGAAGGCGGAGGAGTGACGTTCAGTCGCTGCCCAGGGCGGATCGCGGCGACGGTGCTGCTCGCCGTCGCCCTCCTGGGGGCGTGCGGCCGCGAGTTATCGCTCATGCCACCGACGATCGAGATCGCGGGCATTGTCGTCGGGGCCGACGCAGATAGTTCGACGGTTCGATATACGCTCATTGATGGGCGAGCCTGGACCGCGAATACAGACGTCTACCGTTTGCTGTCTTCGAGCTGGGCAGGGGATCTTCTGGTTGCCGGCGCCGATGCAGAGGGCCGGTTCCTCGCAACCTTCATGCGGCAAAAGGGGCTGCCAGCGGACTGTTACGTGGAGAACACGACAGGCGTCGAGTGGGGCGACTACATCGAGATTCGAGGCGTGCTGTGGTCGAAGGCCCCGGGCTTCCATGCCGGCGGCGGTGTGCCCCCTCGGGGTCGCGAGTACCCAGGAGGCACACGGTTCTGCTTCGGCCAAGACGGGTTCATCTTCTCGACTGTCGCCCCGTGACCAATCGGACCGGCTCGATTCGGACTGGCCAATCAGGTCAGGGCTGCGGCACGGATCGAGCTGCCCGGCTACGGGAGCTCGGCAGCGATCTCGACAGGAGGAGGTGGACGCAGATGCTTGATCAGGTCACCCGGGAAGGGCGTTTCCATTTGCTCATACCGCCACTTGGCCTACCAGTGGGTCAGCTACGTCGGCGACGAGCTGATGTCATCATGTGCTAACACCGGTGCTCAGCAACGAACACAATCCTCGGGAGTCCCATGTCATCGGTACTACGTGCTCTGAGTATCTTCGTTGTCGTATTCATGCTCGAGTGGCTCACTCTCGGGCTCGTGTCGAGTGCCGGGTTGCTGGCAGAGCCGGCGACCGGCCCCTTGGGCGCTTTGGCCTTCCTAGTGGCGGTTGCGATAGCCGCATTGGCGTTCCGCCGTGGCCGTCTCTCGAATTAGCCCGGATCCACGTGGGTAGAGATGGGTTCGAACATCACGCCCTGACTGACCTTGCAGGGCGAAGGGTGGTCCGTTCAGACCGAGCGGCCTGACCGGGATTCCGCAGCTGGAACTCACGCGTGTACCTATGGACCGGCCTTGGTCGAGGGCGGGGTAGGGATCAGGCGGTAGCAGCAGCGGGAGCGGGAGCGAGGTCGACGAAGCGCGGCGGCTCGGCCACGCTGAGGGCCTTGAAGATGGCGGCCTGACGGGGCGTGAGCTCGGTGCGCTGCGCGACCTCGCCGGCTGAGCCCGTGAAGCGGCCCAGATGGAGCTTCTCGAGCTCGAAGCGCAGGGTGCGCCAGGTCTCACCGGTGGCCTGCTCGGCGATCCGGACGAGGACCAGCGCGAGCCAGCCGCCGAACCCGCCTCGTTCGCCGGCCTCGGTCGGTCTCGCCGACCTCGTCGACGCCGCCGTGCCTGCGGGCGACTGGGAGGTGGCCCTCCGCTCCGACTCGGGTCGCCTACGATGGCCGGTTCCTCGACCACTGGGCGGCGCGCGGGCGGCGCGCGGCTGGCGGTTCGCGGTGAGCGCCGACAGGAGCGACCATCCGAGCCCGGATCGAGCGGCACACTTGCCTTGGACCCGGCCTCACCGGCCTCACCGGGGCCTCACGAGACCCTCCCGCCTGGCGTCACGCCGCGTATCCACGGATTTGGGGGAGTCCTATGCGCTTGACATCTTGATGATAGGTTGGCATGCTTTGATGCATGCGAACCACGATCAAGATCGACGATCGGCTGC
>CAYMBB010000116.1:6110-7625 GCA_964388515.1 uncultured Anaerolineaceae bacterium | reverse complement strand
CCCGGCTGTCCGCCGGCCTCGCCACCACCCGGGAGCCACCAATGACCCACCCGATCCCGCAGACCATGGGCCAGCAGTTCGGCCGCCGCTCGTGGGCCGAGCCCTGGAAGATCAAGATGGTCGAGCCCCTCCGGATGATCAGCCGCGAGGAGCGGCAGCGCGCCCTCGAGGCAGCCGGCTACAACACGTTCCTCCTTCGCTCGGACGACGTCTACATCGATCTGCTCACCGACTCGGGTACGGGCGCCATGAGCGACCGCCAGTGGGCCGGGATGATGCTCGGCGACGAGGCGTACGCGGGCAGCCGGAACTTCTACCACCTCGAGGAGGCCGTCCGGACGTACTACGGGTTCCGGCACGTCGTGCCTACCCACCAGGGCCGCGGCGCCGAGCACCTGATCAGCCAGACCGCGATCAAGCCCGGCCAGTTCGTGCCGGGCAACATGTACTTCACGACCACCCGGCTCCACCAGGAGCTCGCCGGCGGGATCTTCGTCGACGTGATCATCGACGAGGCCCACGACCCCCAGAGCCTCCATCCCTTCAAGGGCAACATCGACCTGGCCAGGCTCGAGGACCTGATCTCGCGGGTCGGCGCCGGCCAGATCGCCTACATCAGCCTCGCCGGCACGGTCAACATGGCCGGTGGCCAGCCGGTGAGCATGGCCAACGCGCGGGCCCTGCGCCAGCTCTGCAATCGCCACGGGATCCGCATCTTCCTCGACGCCACCAGGCTGGTCGAGAACGCGTTCTTCATCCAGGAGCGCGAGGAGGGCTACGCGGACAAGTCGATCGCCCGGATCCTGCGCGAGTTCTGTGACCTCGCTGACGGGGCCTGGATGAGCGCCAAGAAGGACAACCTCGTCAACATCGGCGGCTGGCTGGCGGTCAACGACGACGAGCTGTTCGAGGAGCTGCGCAACCTCGTCGTCGTCTACGAGGGGCTCCACACGTACGGCGGCCTGGCCGGGCGCGACATGGAGGCGCTCGCGATCGGGATCGAGGAGTCGGTCCAGGACGACCACATCCGGGCCCGGATCGGCCAGGTCCGCTACCTCGGCGAGCTCCTCACCGACTGGGAGATCCCGATCGTCCAGCCGGTCGGCGGGCACGCGATCTTTCTCGACGCCCGGCGCTTCTACCCGCACATCCCCCAGGACGAGTTCCCGGCCCAGACGCTCGCCGCCGAGCTCTACCTCGACTCCGGGATCCGCTCGATGGAGCGCGGCATCGCCTCGGCCGGGCGGGACCCCAAGACCGGCGACCACCACCGCCCGAAGCTCGAGCTGACCCGCCTGACGATCCCCCGGCGGGTCTACACCCAGGCCCACATGGACGTCGTCGCCGAATCGGTCAAGGCGGTCTTCGACGCCCGCGAGCAGACCCGCGGCCTGCGGATGGTCTACGAGCCGAAGTACCTGCGCTTCTTCCAGGCCCGCTTCGAGCGGCTCTGACAGGCCGGCGCGCCATCCCGGCCGGCCGCGTCCCGGGCAGGGGCGCGCTCAGGCGCGCTCA
>CAYMBB010000116.1:0-6010 GCA_964388515.1 uncultured Anaerolineaceae bacterium | reverse complement strand
GCGCGCTCAGGCGCGCTCGAAGCCCTGGGCCGGCCACGGCTCGCAGCGCAGGGGCCGGTCCTCGCGGTAGCCCAGGGCGTAGTCGGCCTGGATGAGGGTGTGGAGCTGGCTCGTGCCCTCGTAGATCACGGCCGCCTTCGAGTTGCGCAGGTAGCGCTCGACCGGGAACTCGTTGCTGTAGCCGTTCGCGCCGTGGATCTGGATCGCGTCGAGCGCGGCCTGGACCGAGTGCTCGGTGGCGTGCCACTTCGCGAGCGAGGTCTCGCGGGTGTTGCGCAGGCCGTGGTTCTTGCGCCAGCCGGCCCGCCAGACCAGGAGCCGCCCGATCTCGATCCCCTTGGCCATGTTCGCGATCATCTGCTTGACGAGCTGGTGATGGCCGATCTCCTCGCCGAACGTGCGGCGCTCGTGGGCGTACTTGAGCGAAGCGTCGAGGCAGGCCTGGGCGAGCCCGACCGCCCCGGCGGCGACGGTGTAGCGGCCCTGGTCGATCGCGCTCATGGCGACCAGGAAGCCCTCGCCCTCCTCGCCGATCCGGTTCTCGAGCGGGACCTCGACCTCGTCCATGTTGATCAGGCCCGTGTTCCCGGCCCGGATGCCGAGCTTGCCGTGGAGCGTGCCGGTCGTGAGCCCCTTCATCCCCCGCTCGAGCATGAACGCGGTCACCCCCTTGTGCTTCTTCGTCCGGTCGACCGAGGCGAAGACGAGGAAGTGGTCGGCGAGGTCGGCCAGGCTGATCCAGATCTTCTGGCCGTTGAGCACGTAGCGATCGCCCTCGCGGCGGGCGGTCGAGGCCAGGTTGGCGGCGTCGGTCCCCACCCCCGGCTCGGTCAGGGCGAACGTGGCCAGCTTCCGGCCCTGGGCCTGGGGGACGAGCCAGCGCTGGCGCTGCTCCTCGGTCCCCCACTGGAGGAGGGCGAGCGAGTTCAGCCCGACGTGGACGCTCTGGACGACCCGGAACGCGGTGTCCGCCCGCTCGAGCTCCTCGCACAGGAGCGCGAAGCTGATGTAGTCCATCCCCCCGCCGCCGTAGCGCTCCGGGATCGGCGCGCCGAGGAACCCGAGCTCCCCCATCCGGGCGAAGATCTCCGGATGCACCTCGCCCTTCGCATCCCAGTCGCGGATGTAGGGCAGGATCTCGGCCTCGGCGAAGGCGCGGGCACTCTGCTGGACGAGCCGGTTCTCGTCGGTGAGCGTGAAGTCGATCACGGGATGGGGTCTCCGGTTCGCTGGTCGTTGCCGGTCGCCGGCGCCGGCGACCATACCAATGCCAATGCCGGCAACCGCCCTGGGGCGACTGCTCCGGTCAGGCCGCGGATGACGGCCCCGGCGCCCGGGACCGATCGGACAAAGGCCACTGCCGGCCGCCTGGGGCGCCGCGCTCGGTCCGGGCTCGACGCCCAGGACTCTACCACCCGCTCCCGAGCGAGACGCGTCCAGGGACGCCCTGCGCGACAGGCCCGCCCGGGCCGTCGCCGCGGGACCTCCGGGACCGGACCGGCTACGATGGACTCTGCGCCCCGAGGAGTCACCCCAGACGTCGATGAAACGGCTCAGCCTTCTCGCCGCCGCAATCGCCCTGATCGTCCTGCCCGCCACGGTCCTGGCCCAGGCGATCCCGCGGCTGGGCGGCCCTGTGACCGACCTGACCGGCTCGCTGGCGGGTCGCACGTCGGAGATCGAGTCGGCGATTCAGCGCGTCCGGGACGCCGACCAGGTCGACGTGTGGGTCCTCTTCGTCGACACGAACGACGGGCTGACAGCCAGGGAGTTCGCACGGCAGACCTTCGAGGCGAACTCTCTCGGCGGCAACGACGCGCTCTTCGTCGTCGCCCTCACGGACCGGACCGATTTCGTCTGGACCGAGGACGCGGACATCACCAGCGACGAGATCAATCGGGTCACGGCGCAGATCGCCGAACCGCTCCTGCGCGACGGTGATTACACCGGCGCGGCGATCGCAGTGGCAGAAGCGCTCGGCGAGGCGAAGCGACCGGGCGTCGTGCCCGGTGAGCAGCCTGGCGCGGGGACCGTCCCCGGCGGCGAGCCTGGCGCGGCGACCGTCCCCGCCGGCGCGCCGGATGCGGGCAACCTGCTGGCGGTCCTCTGGCTTGCGCTCGGGACCCTGGTCGGGGTCGGGCTCGTCGTGGCCGGCCTCCTGCTCGTCGTCGCCTGGATCCGCCGGCGCCGCCTCGATCGGCGGGCAGCCGAGGAGCGCGACCACCGTACCGGGCAGCTCACTCGCGAGGCGAACGCGCTGCTGATCCAGGCCGACGACGCGATCCGCGAGGCGGACCAGGAGATCGGTTTTGCCGAGGCCGAGTTCACCGAGGCTGACGTCGCCCCGTTCCGCGACGCGATCGCCGCTGCCCGCGCCGAGCTGCAGGCCTCGTTCCTGGTCCGCCAGCAGCTCGACGACGACGTCCCCGAGGACCCCGAGACCCGTGAGCGGATGCTGGGCGAGATCGTCGAGCGATCCCGACGAGCACTCGGGCTGATCGAGGAGCAGCGCCGCCGGATCAAGGATCTGCGCGAGCTCGAGGAGCGGGCGCCCGAACTGCTGGACCAGCTGTCCGGCGCGACCGACGCGCTCGAAGCCCGCCTGCCGGCCGCCGAGACGACGTTCGGCCGCCTGGCCGCATACGCGCCGGCGAGCTGGCAGCCGGTGAAGGGGAACCTCGAGGAGGCACGCAAGCGGATCGCCTACGCCCGAGGCGAGCTCGAGCGCGGCTCCGCCGCCCTCGCCACCGACCGCCCGGCCGCAGCCCGCGGCGCTCGAGCGGCGCAGGACGCGCTCGCCCAGGCGTCGGCGCTGCTCGACGCGATCGAGCGGCTCGCGGCATCGCTCGACGAGGCCCGGGACCGGCTGACCGCGGAGATCGAGGCGGCGACCACCGATGTCGAGCGAGCCCGGGCCGCGGTCACGGCCGGCCGGGTGGACCCTGCCGGCCAGGAGAAGGTCGCCGAGGCGGAACGGCTGCTGGCCGCCGCGCGCGCCGAGGCCGCGTCCGCCGCACCCGACGTTCTCGTCGCGATCAAGCAGGCCCTCCAGGCGAACGCCACCGCGGACGAGGTGCTCGAGGGCCTGCGGCAGGAGGAGGAGCGACGCGCTCGCGAGGCGGCCGCGCTGGCGGCGGAGCTGCGGACCGCCGAGGTGAGCGTCGCCCGGGCTGCGGACTTCATCACGGCTCGGCGGAACGGCGTCGGCCGGGAGGCCCGGACGCGCCTGGCCGCGGCCGAGCGCCGCCTGGAGACCGCCCGCGCGCTCGAGGCGACCGACACCGCCGCAGCCCTCAGGCAGGCGCGGACGGCGGAGCGGCTCGCCGACGAGGCCTACCAGCTCGCGAGCAACGACTTCGACGACTTCGACCTGCGGGGCGGTCGTCGCCACCACGGCGACGACATCAGCGGCGCCATGCTCGGCGGGATCATCCTCGGCGGCATCCTGGGCGGGCTCGGCCGCGGCGGCCATGGCGGGGGCTGGGGCGGCACGCCGTGGGGTTCGCCCGGTGGCGGAGGGTTCGGCGGCGGGCACGGCGGGGGCGGCGTCTTCGGTGGCGGCGGGGGCGGCCATGGCGGGGGCGGGCGCTGGTGACGGAACGGGGGCGCAGGGACCGCACGGTCCCGGGCGCCCGACAACAGGACAGGCAGATAGAACCGCAAAGGAGAGCGACGACATGGCACAGACCTCGATCCTCGGGCGCATCGGCCAGCTCGTCCGGGCAAACGTCAACGCGCTGCTCGACAGCGCGGAGGACCCCGAGAAGATGCTGGACCAGCTGATCCGGGACTTCACGAACAACATGGCCGAGGCCGAGGACGCCGTCGCCCAGACGATCGGCAACCTCAGGCTGCTCGAGGACGATGCGAAGGAAGCCCGCGAGGCGATGGCCGAGTGGGGCAGCAAGGCGGCGGCCGCGTCGCGCAAGGCAGAGGAGCTGCGGGCAGCCGGCAGCGGCACCGAGGCCCAGCGGTTCGACGAGCTCGCCAAGCTCGCTCTCCGCCGGCAGATCAGCTTCGAGCAGCAGGTCGCCACGTTCGATACGCAGATCGCCCAGCAGACCGAGCTCGTGAACAAGCTCAAGGACGGTCTGAACAAGCTCCGCGTGAAGCGCGAAGAGCTCGTCCAGAAGCGCGACGAGCTCGTCAGCCGGGCCAAGATGGCCCAGGCCCGGACACAGGTCCAGCAGACGCTGCGGAACGTCTCGGTGATGGATCCGACGAGCGAGCTCGCCAGGTTCGAGGAGCGGATCCGCCGCCAGGAGGCGATGGCCCGGGGGATGGAGGAGGTCGCCTCCTCGTCGCTCGACGAGCAGTTCGCCGCGCTCGACAACGACGAGAACGAGCTCGAGGTCGAGGCGCGCCTGGCCGCCCTCAAGTCGGGCGCCCGGAGCTGACCCTGGCTCCCTGGTCCCGGCGGTCGATCGGCCGCCGGGACCGCGCCGACCCGTATACTCGGTGGGCAACTCCCGCCCCGACCAACTCCGCCCAGCCGCAGCCGAAGGACCACCGATGGACACGCTCGCCCAGGCGCGGGCCGGCGTCGAGCCCGACGCCACCCCCGCCGCCGACCTCGCCCAGCTCGCCAGCGCCCACTCATCGCCGATCCTGGGCCGGTACTTCGAGCGAAGCTGGAGCCACGGCGAGGGCCACCGCCTCTATGACACGAGCGGCCGGGCCTACCTCGACTTCGCCAACGGGATCGCCGTGTCAGCCCTCGGCCACCATCACCCGGCGGTGACGAGGGCGATCCACGAGCAGGTCGACAAGCTGATCGCGCCCTGCTCGGCGATGGGCTACGCGGAGCCGACCGTCCGGCTGGCGGACATGATCGCCGCCGTCATGCCCGAACCGCTCGACACCGTCCTGTTCCTGAACTCGGGCTCAGAGGCGATCGAAGCCGCCCTCAAGCTCGCCCGTCGGGTGACCGGCCGGCCGGGGATCGTCGCCTTCCGGGGGGCGTTCCACGGCCGAACGTTCGGGGCCGCCTCGATCACGAGCTCGAACATCAACTACCGCCTGGGCTACGAACCGCTCCTGCCGGGCGTCTACCTGACCGGCTACCCGAACGCCTACCGGGAGCACGGCGGTGACGAGGAGCGGGCGGTCGAGGAGAGCCTGCGCCAGCTGCGCGAGCTGACGACCAGCTCGATCCCGGCCCGGAGCATCGCCGCGATCGTCATCGAACCAGTCCAGGGCGAGGGCGGCTATGTGCCGGCCCCGCCCCGGTTCCTGCGCGCGCTGCGCGCCTTCTGCGACGAGCACGGGATCCTGCTCGTGGCCGATGAGGTCCAGGCCGGCTTCGGGCGGACCGGCCGGATGTGGGCCTTCGAGCACGCCGGGATCGTGCCCGACGTCGTCTGCCTGGCCAAGGCGATCGCGAACGGGCTGCCTCTGTCGGCGATCGTCACCCGCCGCGAGCTGCAGGACCGCTGGGGCAAGAGCGCCCATGGCACGACCTTCGGCGGCAACCCGGTCGCCTGCGCGGCCGGGATCGCGGTCCTCGAAACGATCGAGCGAGAGGGGCTCGTGGCCAACGCGGCCGAACGGGGCCAGGAATTGATGACCGGACTGGGCGAGATCATGGCCCGGGACACGCGGATTGGCGATGTGCGCGGCCTCGGGCTGATGATCGGCGTCGAGTTCGTGAAGGATCGGGTGACCCGCGAGCCGGACGGCGCGACGTGCGAAGCGGTCCGCGCGCTGTGCGCCGACGAGGGGCTGCTGATCCTGAGCTGCGGCACGGAGCACAACGTCATCCGCTGGATCCCGCCCCTCGACGTCACGTCCGACGAGATCAGCGAGGCGCTGTCGATCTTCGGATCGGCGCTCCGATCACTGCCGCGCGACGGGGAGTCAGCCGGGGTCTGACGAAGGCGACGACAGCTGGGCCCGCCGGCGAACGGGCAGCCGAGCGGTCGAGCCGACTCCCGGGCTGGCGGCCCCTACCGGTTGCGGGCCAGGAAGGCCATCACGTCCTCGAGCCGGAACCGCCGATCGCCCCGCTTGC
>CAYMBB010000115.1:0-7625 GCA_964388515.1 uncultured Anaerolineaceae bacterium | reverse complement strand
GCTCGGGCTCGGATTCGTAGCGCCAGTCGTAGTAGCGGCTGCCGATCGGGAACATGAGCGCCGCCGGCATGTGGACGAAGACGTCCCACGGGTAGTCGGGACGGCCGGCCTCGAGCACGAGAACCCGCGCGGAGGGCGAGGCGCTCAGGCGGTTGGCGAGGACGCTCCCGGCCGAGCCACCGCCGATGATGATGAAGTCGTACTGGCCGCTCATCGGCGCGACCTGCCCGTGGCCGGCTGGCTACCCCCGCCGGCGAGGATCCGGTCGCCCGGTTCCACTGGCGACCCCTGGGTTGCCGGCCCGACCGACTCGACCTGCGCCCCGGTCGGGTCGGTCGCGAACAGGCGGTCCTGCGTGTACTGGTAGTGGGCGCCCACGGCTTCGAGCGCCCCATCGACGTCACGAAGGGCGATGCAGGTAGCGATGCGACGGTGGAGCTCGACCGGCGGCGTCCAGGCCAGCGAAGCGTGGGCGGCCAGGGCGGTTCGCATCAGCAGGACGGTCTGGGTTGCCAGCTGATCGAACATCGCCAGCAGACGCCCGTTGCCCGACAGGCGGCAGTAGCTCCGGTGGAAGGCCATGTCCGCCTCCCAGGCGGCCGCAAGGTCATCGTGCTCGTACGCGGCCTCAGCCCTGGCGAGGACGGTGAACATCTCGGCCACGTCGGCGTCAGTGGCCTTGCTGATCGCGAGCCGCACGGCCACCTCCTCGATCGCCCGCCGCAGCACGTAGACCTCCTCCAGGTCCTTCTCGGTCAGGCTGCTGACGAACGTGCCCCGTCGTGGCAGGTCGAGCACCAGCCCCCGCCTCGCCAGGTCGCGGAGGGCGTCACGGATGGGCCCGCGCGACACCCCGAACCGCTCGGCCAGCTCCGTCTCCCGCAGCCGGGAGCCGGCCGCCAGCCGTCCATCCAGGATCTCGTCGCGCAACTGGTCGGACACGGATTCCCACAGCTGCTTGTGTGCGAACGCCTTCATCTGCTCCCCCAGTCGGCCCCGTCCCGTCTGTTCGCGACAGCATACGACGTTCCTCCACACCGTGCGCATCTTGTTGACAGGAGCATTGTCAACAATTAGCCTGCGACCCATCCGGGGCACCGGCCGTCGCCGCCGAGACGATCTACGTCTCCTGGTCTGTCGGTTCCGACCGACTGGTCAGCCGACGCCCGACGGTCAGCCCCGCCGCGGCTCGGCCGCGCACGAAAACCGGGCCTTCGTGACCCACCCCCAGCACAGGAGCCAGTTCATGGGAAGCTTCCCGGGCCGCGCCAGGGTCGTCATCATCGGCGCCGGCATCGTCGGCAACAGCGTCGCCTACCACCTCGCGAACCTGGGCTGGCGGGACATCCTGCAGGTCGACAAGGGGCCGATGCCGAATCCCGGTGGCTCCACCGGCCACGCCTCGAACTTCATCTACCTCGTCGACCACAACAAGGAGATGACCGCGCTCACCCTCGAAAGCGCGCGCCAGTACCGCGACTGGGAGGTGTTCACCGAGTGCGGCGGTCTCGAGGTGGCCCGGACCGAGACGCGCATGAACGAGCTCCGCCGCCGGATGGACTCGGCCAAGAACTGGGGGATCGACGATGTGCGCCTGGTCACCCCGGCCGAGATCAAGGAGCTCGTCCCGTTCATCAACGAGTCGATCCTGGTCGGCGGCTTCTACACCCAGGGCGTCGGGGTCTGCGACTCCCTGCGGTTCGGGACGCTGTGCCGCGAGAAGGCCGAGGCGATGGGTGCCCTGACGGTGTTCGGCAACACCGAGGTGACCGGGTTCGACACCCGTGGCGGCAGGGTCCGTGCCGTCCACACCAGCCGCGGCACGGTCGAGGCCGAGTACGTCGTGATCGCCTGCGGCGTCTGGTCGCCGAGGATCGCCGAGATGGCCGGGTCCCACATCCCCCTGACGCCGGTCGTCCACCAGATGATCGATGTCGGCCCGGTCCCCCGCTTCGAGCGCTCGAGCAGGGCGATCGAGTTCCCGATCGTGCGCGACATGGACGTCCTGATGTACGAGCGCCAGGACGGGATCGGCCTGGAGATCGGCTCCTACGCCCACCGCCCGATCCTCCACGACCCCGAGGAGATCCCGTCGATCGAGGACGCGGCCCTCTCGCCGACGGAGCTGCCGTTCACCAAGGAGGACTTCGACCCCCAGATGGAGGATGCCCTCGAGCTGATGCCCGAGATCGTGGGCGACGAAACGGTCGGGGTGAAGTACGCGATCAACGGCCTGATCTCCTTGACGCCCGACGGGATGCCCGTGCTCGGGGAGACGCCCGAGGTCAAGGGCCTCTGGTCGGCGGCGGCGGTGTGGGTCAAGGAAGGCCCCGCGGTCGGCAAGTGCATCGCCGAATGGATGGTCCACGGCGAGCCGTCGATCGACCTCGGCGCCTCCGACATCTCGCGCTTCCACGCCCACCAGAAGACGCGTCAGCACGTCAAGGCCCGGGCCTTCGAGGCTTTCCCCAAGACCTACGGGATCGTCCATCCCGCGGAGCAGTACGAATCGGACCGCCCGATCCGGAAGTCGCCGATGCACGAATGGCATGCTGCCGCCGGCGCCGTCTTCTTCGAGGTGGCGGGCTGGGAGCGCCCCCAGTGGTACGAGTCGAACGCGCCGCTCGTCGAGCGCTACGGCGTGGCCGGGCGGCCGAACGAGTGGGACGCCCGCTGGTGGTCGCCGATCATCAACGCCGAGCATCTTGCGATGCGCGAGCGCGCCGGCATCTTCGACCTGTCCTCGTTCATGATCTTCGACATCGTCGGTCCGGGCGCCCTGGCCGGAGTCCAGTCGGTCGTGATGCGCAACATGGACGTCCCGCTCGGGCGCGTCGTCTACACCCCCGTCCTCTCCCCCGTCGGCGGGTTCAAGAGCGACCTGACGATCATGCGCCTGGGCGAGAGCACGTTCCGGGTCGTGACCGGCGCGGCGCACGGGATGAGCGACCTCAAGTGGTTCCGCGACCACATGCCGGCCGACGCCGCGATCGTCGACCTGTCCACGGCCTACACCACGATCGGGGTCTGGGGTCCGCGCGCCCGCGACATCGTCGGGTCGGTCGCCCGGGCGGACATGTCGAACGAGGCGTTCCCGTTCGGAACGTGCCGGACCGTGGAGATCGGCTCCCAGCTCGTTCTCGCCTCCCGGATCTCGTACGTGGGCGATCTGGGCTGGGAGCTGTACGTCCCGATGGAGCAGGGGCGTCGGCTGTGGGAGACGCTCTGGGCGGCCGGCCAGCCGCACGGACTGACCGCCTGCGGCCTCGGGGTCTACGGCACGACCGGCCGCCTCGAGAAGGGCTATCGCGCCTACGGCGCCGAGCTGGACGGCGACTACAACGTGGTCGAGGCGGGGATGGCCCCGGCCAGAGTCAAGGAGCACGACTTCGTGGGCCGTGACGCGGTCCTGCGCCAGCTCGCCGAGCCGCCGGCCGCGCTCCTGTGCACGCTCACCGTCGACGACCACACCTCGTCCACCGGCGAGAAGCGCTACATGCTCGGGCGCCAGCCGATCGTCCTCGGCGACGGCTCGCCGATCACCGACGCCCGGGGCCGCCGGTCGTACGCGACCTCGGCCGGGGCCAGCCCGTCGACCGGCACCTACGTCCTCCTCGCCTACCTGCCCCCGGAGCAGGCGGTCGAGGGCAACCGCCTGTTCGTCCAGTACTTCAATGAGCGGTACCCGGTCACCGTCGCCGTCGTCGGTGCCCGCCCGCTCTTCGATCCGCAGAACCTGCGCCTCCGGTCCTGACGATGAAGGTCCTCGTGTGCATCAAGAGCGTCCCTGCCGTCGCGGGCCGGATCACGCTCACGGCCGACGCGCGCGCGCTCGACACCAGGCACCTCGGGTTCACGATCGGACCGCACGAGGAATGTGCCGTCGAGCAGGCGGTCCGCCTGGTCGAGGAGTTCGGCGGGGAGGCGGTCGTTCTGACCCTCGGACCGGCTGACGCCCTCGAGCAACTGCGGGACGCCATGGCGCTCGGGATCGCGCGCGCCATTCACCTCGTCACCGACGGTGGGGAGTGGGATCCGCAATCGACCGTGGAGGCGATCGTCGAGGCCGTCCGGGCCGACGAGGCGGCCTCGGGTCGATTCGACCTGGTCCTGCTCGGCAACGAGGCCGCCGACTCGGGCGGTTATCAGACGGCCGTGCGCCTCGGCCGGATCCTGGGCCGGCCGACCGTGACCGGGATCAAGGGGCTGGCGGTGGCCGACGGAGTCGTCCGCTGCGAGCAGGAGGTTCCCGGCGGCCGCGACGTGTATGCGCTCCCTCTGCCCGCGGTGGTGGCCGTGCTCGAGGGCCTGAACGTCCCTCGCTTCCCGTCCGTACCGGGGCGCCTGCGGGCCAAGAGCAAGCCGGTCGCCGTCTCCACCCCGACCCGGCCCCCGCAGCGCCTGGAGCTCCTCCGACTGGCGGTCCCGGAGGGCCGCTCGAAGCAGGCCGTGGTCCTGGGCCGTGGCCCCGACGCGGCCCCTGCCGTGGTGGCCGTGCTGAACGACCTGGGGGTGCTCTAGATGGCCGCGGTGCTGGTCTACCTGACCACCTCCGAGGGCGCCGTCGACGATGTGTCGCTCCAGGCGCTTGCCCTGGGCGTCCAGCTCGCGAGCGGCGACGCGGTCCACGCCCTGGTCATCGGCGACGAAGGCGCCGCCGGGGGTCTGGGCCAGTGGGGCGCCTCCAGAGTCCACGTTGCCCGCCACGATGCGCTCGATGTCGCCGCACCGGACGCGGCGGCCCGGATCCTCGACGACCTCGCGGCCCGCCTTGGTGTGGGCACGGTGATCGGTCCTGGGACCGACATCGGCAACACCGTGATCGCCCGCGCCGCGGCGCGCGCCGGGCTCCCGTTCGCCGCGAACTGCACGGGCGCGACGGCCGGCAACCCGATGACGGTCACCCGACTCCGATGGGGCGGCAGCCTCCTGGAGGAGGCGGCGATCCACGCTGACCGGGCGATGCTCACCGTCGCCCCACACAGCGTGGCCACGAGGCAGACGGGCGGCGCGGCCGCCGTCGAGACGTTCACCCCGGAGCTCGACGCGGCGGACCTGGTCGTGCGGGCGGTCGAGCGGATCCCGGCCGCCAGGGGCGGCGTCTCCCTGGCCGACGCCCGGGTCGTCGTGTCCGGCGGTCGCGGTGTCGGCTCCGCCGAGGGCTTCGCCTCGATCGAGGAGCTGGCAGGCCTGCTCGGGGCCGCCGTCGGCTGCTCCCGGGCCGTGACCATCTCGGGCTGGCGCTCACACACCGACCAGGTCGGCCAGACCGGAACGAAGATCGCCCCCGAGCTGTACATCGCCTGCGGGATCAGCGGCGCCACGCAGCATCTGGCGGGCTGCAAGGGAGCGAAGAAGATCCTGGCCATCAACAAGGATCCCGAGGCGCCGATCATGTCGGCCGCCGACTTCGTCGTCATCGGCGACCTTCACCAGGTGCTCCCCGCGATCAGTGCCGAGATCCGCCGGATGCGCGGGGCCTAGGTCATGGACACCGGGACCCTCGTTTCGGGGGTCCTCTTCCTCGCGGTCTGGCTCGTCTTCGTCGGCCTGTTCGCGCGACGGATGATCTACCTGGCGCGGCTCGTCCTGCATGGCCGCGCGGCAGCCCGCTTCGACGACGTGCCGGTGCGACTCGGCCGCGAGGTGACGAGGGTGGCGGGACAGTCAAAACTGTTCCTGCGCCCGATCCCGGGTGTCATGCATCTGCTCATCTTCTGGGGCTTCCTGGTGCTGCTGCCCACGATCGTGGAGTCGTGGCTCGGAGCGGTCAGCCCCCACTGGTCGATCCCCTGGCTGGCGGGGCAGGGCTGGTTCGCCCTGATGGTCGACCTGTTCGCGCTGGGCGTCCTCGTGGGCGTGGCGATCGCGTTCGCCATCCGCCTGGGCCAGCGGCCGGTCCGGTTCGTGGGCAGCCGCCTGCAGCAGGCCTACAACATCCTGCTCTTCGAGGCGGGCATCGCGATCACCCTGTTCGTGTGGCGCGGGTCCCAGGTCGCCCTGGGCCTGAACGAGTACCCGCCGGCCTGGTCGCCGATCTCAACCGCAGTTGCAGGCTTCCTCCCAAATGCCCCGCTGACCCAGGTCCTGGAGCGGGCGACCGTCTGGGTCCACGCTCTCCTGATCCTCGCCTTCCTGCTCTACATCCCGTACACCAAGCACCTCCACACGCTGGTCGTGGCGGTCAACGTGTTCTTCGAGCGAACGCGGGCGCGCGGCCGTCTCGAGCCGCTGCGCTTCGACGACCCCGACGTTCCCGAGGACCAGATCCGCTTCGGGATGGGAACGATCCAGGACATGACCTGGAAGCAGATGGTGGACGGGATGACATGCACCGAGTGCGGCCGTTGCCAGGACGCCTGTCCCGCCTTCTTCACGGGCAAGAACCTGTCCCCCAAGCTCGTGATCATGGGCCTCAGGGACCAGCTCTACCGCGAGGGACACCAGATGCTGGCAGCGGCCGCGGGGAACGGGACGTTCGAAGGGACGCCGCTCGTCCCGAACGCGGTCGCCGACGAGACAGTCTGGGACTGCGTCACCTGCGGCGCGTGCGTCCGCGAGTGTCCGGTCGGGATCGAGCACATCGACCACATCGTCGATCTGCGGCGAAACCTGGTCATGGTCCAGTCGCGGCTTCCGGCGACCGGCGCGGCGATGCTGCGAGACCTCGAGCGGACGTCGAACCCGTGGGGCAACTCGCCGACGGCGCGGGTCGACTGGACGGCGGGCCTCGACGTCCGGGTTCTCGAGCCGGGAGATGCGCCGCCGGAGGTCCTGTTCTGGGTCGGCTGCGCCCCCGCATTCGACGAACGGGCCCGAATCGGCGCAATCTCGACCGCGAAACTGCTCAAGGAGGCGGGCGTGGACTTCGCGATCCTCGGCCCCCGCGAGTCCTGCACCGGCGACCCGGCCCGGCGGATGGGTGACGAGTACACGTTCCAGGCGCTGGCGAAGCAGAACGTCGAGACGCTGGGCGAGGCGGGCGTAACCCGGATCGTGACCACCTGCCCACACTGCTTCAACACCCTGGCCAACGAGTACCCCGACTTCGGCGGTCGCTATGAGGTGATCCACCACACGCAACTGCTGGCCCAGCTCGTGCGCGAGGGCCGGCTCAGCCCCGCGGCGGGCAGCGAGTCGATCACGTACCACGATTCGTGCTACCTGGCCCGTCACAACGACGTGCGCGCCGAGCCCCGGGAGCTCGTGGCCGCCGTCGGCCGCCCGATCGAGATGGCGCGCCGGGAAGAGCGGACCTTCTGCTGCGGCGCCGGGGGCGGCCACATGTGGCTCGAGGAGCGAGCCGGCCAGATCAACGAGGAGCGCGCCCGGCAGGCAACCGCCACCGGGGCAGACACGCTTGCCGTCGCCTGCCCGTTCTGCACGGTGATGCTCGACGACGGGATGCGATCGACCGGCGGCGGTCTCGCGGTCAAGGACGTGGCCACGCTGCTGGTCGAGGCCGTCGAGCGCGGCCGCGGGCGTCCCGCCGACTCCCTGGCGAGGGTTCAATGAACCCGATCCAGGCCGGGCGGTCCAGTTCGGCGTCCCCTGAGCACAGGAAGGGAGGGTGGATCGAAACGTAGCCCGGGGGGCCTGGCGATTGTCGTCTGATCGGGATGGGA
>CAYMBB010000114.1:0-7636 GCA_964388515.1 uncultured Anaerolineaceae bacterium | reverse complement strand
GTCCGTCGGGCCGAAGTGGCGGAACCGGCAGACGCGGCGGACTTAAACTCCGCTGCCCGCGAGGGCGTCAGGGTTCGAACCCCTGCTTCGGCACCAGCCCGGCCAGCTGTGCCCGTTCGGCCGCGACTGGCGGTTCCGCCCGTTCGGCCACGGGGGACCCTGCCCGTTCGACCGGGGCCACCCCGGCCCGGCCGCCTCTCAGGCCCGCTTCAGGAGGCCGGCGAGCAGGCCGCGGCGGCCCTCCGGGTGTTCGACCGCGACGCCAGCCGCCTTGCCGAACAGCTTCGTGGCGAGTTCGCCGAGCCGCTCGGCCGGGGGCGTGCGGGGCGCACCGAGGACGACCGGGACGCCCTCGTTGACGGCCTTCAGGTAGAGGAACGGATCGTAGGGCAGCTCGGCCGCGATCTTCACCCCGAGCGAGCCTTCGACCTGGTCGACACGGACGAGCTGGCGGGCGAAGAGCTGGTTGAGGACGAATGCCGTGCGCGTCGTGACTGCCCCGGTCCGGTTCAGGTACTCGACCAGCGAGGCGACCGCGCGCAGGGCGGCGATCTCCGGGTAGACCGCCAGGGCGATGTTGTCGGCCCGCTCGAGGGCGGCCAGGCTGCGCTCGTCGAGGACCGAGCCTGCGTCCACGATCACGGTGTCGAACGCTTCGAGCGCGGTCGCCAGGATCAGCTCGATCGCGGCGGCCTGGACGAGCTCGGCGAGCTCGGGCCCGGGTGGGGCCGCGAGGACCCAGAGCCCGCTCTCGTGGCGCATCGCGTACGAGCGGAGCAGGTCCGGCTCGCGCTGGGCCTGGGCGTCCTGGGCCAGGTCGGCGATCGTGTGACGGGCCTTGAGGTTGAGATGGGTCGCCACCTGGCCCCACTGGAGATCGAGATCGACGATCAGCGTGCGATCCGGGGCGCGAAGGGCGAGCGCGGTCGCGACGTTGACTGCGATCGTCGTCGTCCCGGCTCCGCCCTTCGGGCTGAAGCAGGCGACGATCCGGTTGCGACCGGGATCGCCGAGGTCGAGCGTCGTGACCGGCGCCCGGTCTCGAGTCCGCCTGAAGCGCAGCAGCAGGGCCTCGACCCGGGCCTCGAGCTCGCGGGCATCGAACGGTCGGGCGATGACGTCGTCCGCCCCGGCCTCGAGGAAGCGGATCCGCTCCTCGACGTCGTCGGCCTGACTGATGCACATGACCGGGATCGGGGCCAGGGCCGCTGTTGCGCGGATCTCCCGGCAGAGCTGCTGGGCGGCGGCGTCGGTGCCCAGGGCGTCGATGATGATCAGCTGGTGCCCGGCTGCCTGCCGGAACGCCTCACCGGTGTCACCGACGGTCGTCAGCTGGTAGCCGACCTGAGACAGGACGCCGGAGATGACGTCGCCAGCGGGCTGGTCGGTCTCGACGAGGAGGATGGCGCTCTCAGACACGGTGGCTCCGAAGACGGACGATGGGTTCGACGAGGACGCCCTGAGGATACATCGGGGCGGCGTGCTAGACTGTCGGCTGTTTCCTTTCGGCTCCGTCCGATCCGGCGGCAGCGCGCCACACTCGCCGGACGCGCAGCGGGGCAGACCCACAGGAAGGAGTGGACAGGCGCATGCGGCGCTATGAACTGATGCTCGTCCTTCGTCCCGATCTCGCGGACGACCGGACCCAGGCGGTCATCGACCGCACGACCCGTGCCATCACCGGCGCGGGCGGCCAGATCGTCAAGGTCGCCCCGTGGGGTCGGCGCCGGCTGGCCTACCCGATCGAGCACCACCGTGAGGGCTCCTATCACATCGTCCTCTTCGACGCCCCGGCCGAGGCGATCGCCGAACTGGAGCGTGGCCTGCTGATTACCGAGGAGGTGCTCCGACACCTCGTGACGCGCGTCGAACGCCCGGTCCGGGCCGGTCGGCGCGAGGGTGTCGAGGGCGCCGAGCTCGAGCCGACCCTGCCGCCGGTCGAGGAAGAGGAAGAGGAGGTCGGCGAGCGGATCGACGAGTCGGAGAGCGAGGCCGCTCCGGCCGCGATCGACTGACCCGCCAGCCGGCGATCGAGCGTTCGATCGACGAGGGAGAGACGCGCCATGTCGCTCAACAAGGCGATGATCATCGGCAATCTCGGCCGTGATCCGGAGATGCGCTACACGCCGAACGGTCAGGCCGTCACCCAGTTCACGGTGGCCGTGAACCGGAACTACAAGGACGCCGACGGCGCCTGGCAGGAGGAGACCGAGTGGTTCCGGGTCGTTGCCTGGGGCCCGCTCGCCGAACGGACGGCGGAGTACCTGCGCAAGGGGCGCAAGGTCTACGTCGAGGGCCGGCTCCAGACCCGCCAGTGGGAAGACCGTGACGGCCAGAAGCGGTACACGACCGAGCTGATCGCCCAGACCGTCACCCCGCTCGACGCCCGACCGCGCGACGAGGGCGGCGAGCCCGGCGCCCAGCCCCGCCCGGCGGGACGGCCGGCCGGTGGCGCCGAACCCGGCGACCGGCTCGACGACACGAACCTCGACGACCTGCCCTTCTAGCACCCGGGCCGGGGAGCGGCCCGATTTCACCCGACCAGCCGGCGCCCGGCCGCGGGCGCCCCACCAGGAGACGACGACACGATGCCACCAGCTCCTCGATCCGCGAAGAAGCGCGACGACTTCTACCGTGACCGCCGCCGGCGCAAGGTCTGCGCGTTCTGTGCTGACAAGACGGTCCAGATCGACTACAAGGAAGTGAACCGGCTCCGCCGCTACCTCTCGGAGCGGGCGAAGATCGAGCCGCGTCGCAAGACCGGCACCTGCGCCGCCCACCAGCGCGAGCTCTCGACCGCCCTGAAGCGGGCCCGCCACGTCGCCCTCCTGCCGTACGCGCCCCAGCACCTCCGACCCTGACCGGCCGCTGATGGCGGATACGTCCCGCCGGGTCGTCGGCTGACATGGCGGCCGGCCTGCTGATGATCGCCGGCGGGACCGCCGCCGGCGCCTTCGGTTCCCTGCTCGGGCTGGGCGGGGGGATCCTGATCGTGCCCCTCCTCACGTTCGGCTTCGGGCTGCCGCTGCGCGAGGCGGTCGGGGTGAGCCTCGTGTCGGTGATTGCCACGAGCGGCGCGTCGGCCGGGGTCTACCTTGAGCGCCACGTGGCGAACCTGCGGCTGGGGATGACGCTCGAGCTGTTCACCGCCCTCGGGGCGCTCGTCGGGGCGCTGATCGCGTTCCTGATCCCGGATCGGGCCCTGGCCGGGCTGTTCGCCGCCCTGCTCGTGTACGTCGCCCTGTCGATGATCCGGAGCGGGCTCCGGCGCGGCGCGCCGGACGAGGGGCTGGCCGCCGATGCGCCCGTTCCCGAGCCCGGGAACGACGACCCCCCGGGTACGCTCGAGCGACTCTCGGGTCCGGGCTACCGGGTCCGGAACCTCGGTCCGGCGGTCGGCGGCAGCCTCTTTGCCGGGGTCGTGTCCGCCCTGCTCGGGGTCGGCGGGGGGATCATCAAGGTACCGGTCATGCACCTCGTCATGGGCGTGCCGCTCCGGGTGGCGACCGCCACGAGCAACCTGATGATCGGGGTCACCGCGTCGGCGAGCGCGATCATCTACCTCCTGCGCGGCGAGATCGATCCGCTCGTCGCCGGGCCGACCGTGCTCGGGGTCTTCGTCGGGGCGACGATCGGGTCACGGAGCGCCCATCGAATCGACGTCCGCGTCCTGCGTCTCCTGTTCGTCGTCGTCGTCCTGTACACGGCCTGGCAGATGATCGGACGGGCACTCGGGTGAGCGACCGAGCCGACCGGGCGGGCGGGCCGTCGCTCGACCTCGAGCGCAGGGTCGCCGGCGTCCTGATCGGGGCGACCTACCTGAGTGTCGGCCTGATCGGACTGGGGGTCCTGCTGATGATCACCGGCGGGATCTCGCCCCTCGACCAGGCGCTCGGGTTCGACCCGGGACGGCTCGCTGACGAGATCCTGACCGGTCGGCCGGAGGGCGTGCTCTGGCTCGGCCTCGTGGCCGTGATCGGGACCCCGACCGTCCGGGTGACCGCCTCGCTGATCGGCTACCTGCGCGACGGCGAGCGCCCGATGGTCCTCGTCGCGGCGGGGATCCTGGGCGTGATCGCGGCCAGCGTCCTCCTCGCCACCGGGCTGGGCGGCTGACCGTGGACGTCGTCATCCTCGTCGGCGCGTTCGTTGTCATCCTCGCCGGCGCCGAGCTGTTCACGAACGGGATCGAGTGGTTCGGCCACAAGCTCGAGCTGGCCGAGGGGGCGATCGGGTCGGTGCTGGCGGCGATCGGGACGGCGCTGCCGGAGACGATGATCCCGCTGATCGCGATCCTCTTCTCGACCGGCCAGGCGGCGAGCGACGTCGGAGTCGGGGCGATCCTCGGCGCACCGTTCATGCTTGCCACGCTGGCGATGTTCGTGACCGGCGCGGCGGTCCTGATCGTCGGGCGCGGCCGGCCGACCGGCGACGTGATGGTCGTCGACCCGCCGGTGATCGCCCACGACATGCGCTGGTTCGTCGTCTCCTACGGGCTGGCGGTGAGCGTCGCCTTCCTGCCCGCCGAGCTGACCTGGCCCCGCCTGGCCGTGGCGGTGGTCCTGCTCGGGATCTACGGCTACTACGTGCTCGAGCACCTGCGGGCCGAGATGGCCCACGGTGAGGCGGACCTGGCCCCGCTCCGGATGCACCGGCTCGACCGCCGCGGACCGGCCCACCCGGCAGCGCCGCGGCTGCGGATCGTCACCTTCCAGGTGGTCATCGCCCTCGGGCTGATCGTGCTCGGCGCCTACGCGTTCGTCGAGGCGGTTTCAAACCTGGCCGCGTCGCTGGGCCTGAGCGAGGTGCTCCTCGCCCTCGTCATCGCCCCGATCGCCACCGAGCTGCCCGAGAAGTTCAACAGCATGATCTGGGTCCGCCAGGGCAAGGACACCCTGGCGATGGGCAACATCACCGGGGCGATGGTCTTCCAGAGCGCGATCCCGACCGTCATCGCGCTCGTCTTCGCCCCCGATCGCTGGGCGGTGACGCCGGACTCGCTGATCGCGTTCGGGTCGGCAGGGATTGCGTTCCTTTCCGCGGCCGCGATCTTCGTACCGATGGCCCGCACGGGCCGGCTGGAGGGCCGCCGGCTGCTCGTCGGCGGGCTCTTCTACCTCGCCTACCTGGGGCTGGTCATCGGCCGCCTGGCGGGCGTCTCGATCTGAGCCGGCCCGACCGCCGACCGGGGCCGGCTGAGGCCGCCGGGCGAGGGGTGTCGGGGGGCCGGGGGCCGCTGCTATACTCGGCCAGTCGGTGGCGTCCCCACCGGCGCCCGCGATCGTTCCGCGGTCCGCGAGCCGCGGCCAGCTTCAGGAGCCTGCCCCGATGCTCACCGAGAAGCCCTCCGGCACGTCCGCCCCGGCGGAGCGGGCGGCCGGCGCCCCCGTCGACCTCGACAGCCTCGTCTGCTACTTCGAGGGCCGGTTCGTCCCGATGAGCGAGGCGAAGGTCAGCATCATGACCCACGCCTTCATGTACGGGACGGCCGTCTTCGAGGGCATCCGCGCCTACTGGAACGCCGAGGAAGGCCAGCTCTACGGGCTGAAGATCCGCGAGCATGTCGAGCGCATCCGCGCCAACTGCCGGATGCTGCTCATGGAGCCGGTTCCCTCGGTCGACGAGCTGAGCGCGCTGATCGTCGAGACGGTCCGCCGGAACGGGTTCCGCGAGGACACGTACATCCGTCCCTCGTTCTACAAGTCGAGCCGGGCGATCGGGGTCCGGCTCCACCACCTCGAGCACCAGCTCTACATCGTCGCCCTGCCCTTCGGCAACTACATCGAGACCGAGCACGGGGTCCGGATCATGAGCTCGTCCTGGCGCCGGAACGCCGACGAGGCGCTGCCGGCTCGGGGCAAGATCGTCGGCGGCTACGTGAACATGGCCTTCCAGAAGTCCGAGGCCGAGCTGAACGGGTTCGACGAGGCGCTGGTCATGACCCCCGACGGCCATGCCTCGGAGGCGTCGGCGGCGAACCTGTTCGTCGTCCGCGACGGGGTCCTGATCACGCCGCCGGTCAGCGACGACATCCTCGAGGGCGTCACGCGCCGGGCGATCATCGACCTGGCCCAGGACGAGGGGCTGGCGGTCGAGGTCCGCTCGATCGATCGCTCGGAGCTGTACGTCGCCGACGAGGTCTTCCTGTGCGGGACCGGCGTCCAGGTCTCCCCGGTGATCGAGATCGACCACCGCAAGGTCGGCTCTGGCGAGGTGGGCCCGGTCGGACGGCAGATCCGCGACCGCTACTTCGACGCGGTCCGGGGCCGGATCCCCGCCTACCGCCACTGGCTGACCCCGATCTACGAGCGGGCCTGAGCGTGCCCCCGGCCGCCGGGGCGGTCTCCGGCCGGACGGGCGGCCGGGCCGCGGCCTCTACGGCGCCGGCGGCGGCGTCAGATCCGGGGTGGTGCGGGCGGTCGTGATGATGATGTCGACCCGGACCGCCGGGTCGGTCACCGGCACGACCTGGACGCCGAAGGCCGCCTCGAGGAGCTTGATCGTGGCCGGCAGGCGCGCCTCGGCGCCGTTGTAGACGGCGATCCGCGTCGCGCCCAGCCCCTGGCTGTCCGGCTTCTGGTTCGGAGCCGAGGCGTTCAGGCCCTGGAAGGCGAGCCAGGCCGCGATCCGGCTCGCCTGGCCGCGCTCGCCGCTGCCGTTCAGGACCCAGGCCGTCGCGTTCTCGGCGCCGACGTTCTGCCGGTCGGCCTCGCGGGCGGGGTCGACCTGGAACGCCTCGGCCACGGCGGCCCGGATGCGGGCGACGTTTGGCTCGAGCTTGTAGACCCCGTTCGGGTAGCCCTCGGTCCCGTACAGCGGCGGGGCGAAGACGTACGAGCGGATGCTCGCCGAGTCGACCGACGAGGCGAGCTGGAGGAGCTGCGGCAGCTGCCCCACCGGGATGTCGGTCTTGACGGCCGTCTTGAGCGCGGCGACGAGGTCCGGCAAGCGGGCGATCAGACGCCCGTAGTCGGCCTGCTCCTTGAGCGAGAGGAGGACGCGCTGCTGGCGCTGGCCCCGGTCGAAGTCGGTCGAGCCGTGGCGCGAGCGGGCGTAGGCCAGGGCCTGCGAGCCGTTCATGTGCTGGATCCCGGCCGGGATGTAGATCCGGGTCAGCCGGCCGCTGTCGCCCGGGAAGCGGTCGTCGACGACCGGAGTCTGGACGTTCACGGTCACCCCGCCGAGGGTGTCGATGACACGCCGGAACCCCTCGAAGTTGACCGCCACGTACCAGCGGATGTCGAGCCCGTAGAGGAAGCCCAGGGTCTGCTTCAGCGCCTCGTAGCCGCGCTGGCGGTCCGTGCCCGGCCAGAGGTCGGGGCGGGCCTTCGCCTGCGTCCAGAGGCTGTTGATCTTGCCCGCGTAGGCCGTACCGAAGACGGCCCGGGCCGGGCCGGGCGGGAGGGGCACGTCAACCGTGTCGCGGGGCAGGCTGAACATCGCGACCTGCCTGGTGACCGGGTCGATGCTGACCGTGATCAGGGTGTCGGTGTTGAACGTGTTGTCGTTCGGACGCTGGTCGGCCCCGATGAGCAGAATGTTCAGCCGGTCGCGCCCGTTCCAGGGCGGGAGGGTCGTGTTCGGGGCCGCGGTCACCCCGGGCGCGGCGGTGGCGGTCACCCCGCTCGCGCCGGGG
>CAYMBB010000113.1:0-7698 GCA_964388515.1 uncultured Anaerolineaceae bacterium | reverse complement strand
GCGAGGTCGAGCAGGGCGCGGATCGCGTCGGACGCGCCGGCGCGTGCGCGCATCTCCAGCCAGTGGCCGAAGAGGACGAAGGCGAGCAGGACGACCGAGGCCTCGTAGAACACCTCGCCCTCGAAGAGAAGCGTCGCCGCCACGCTGAACAGGTAGCCGCTCCCGACCGAGAGCGCGACGAGGACCGACATGTCGAGCGTTCGGTTGCGCAGCGCCCGCCAGGCCCCGACGAAGAAGATCTGGCCGCTCCACAGGACGGCCGGCGTCGAGAGGACGAAGAGCAGCAGCTTCGGGTCGATCCCGAACGGCGTGGCCAGGCGGAGCCCGAACACGTCGGTTGCCAGCGGTGAGTAGAGGAAGACCGGGATGGCCAGGATGAACGCGACGAGGAACCGGTTCCGCATGTCGCGGACCATCTCCGCCATGCTCATGCCGGCGCCGTGACCCATGGCGTGGGCCATCTGGGCCATCTCGCCCTCGGCCGGCGCCCCGGCGGCCGGCATCGCCATCGCCGCGTGGCCGGCATGCTCGACGTCCGCGGCGGGAGCCTCGGCGTGGCCCGCGTGCTCGACGTCCGCGGCCGGAGCCGCGGCGTGGGCGGCGTGGGCGGCGTGCTCGGCGTGCTCGATGGGTGGCGTTCCCGGGGCGGGCGCCGGATGCCCGGCGCCGTGCTCGACCGTGCTGCCGATCACCGCCGCCTGCTCGTCACGACAGAGCCGGCACGGGACGATTTCACCCCCGCAGGTGCAGCCGAACGCCCGAATGAGATCGCGGACACCGTCCGCGGACAGGACCTGCTCGTCGTAGGCCACCGTCACGGTCTGGGAGACCGGGTTCGCCTCGGCGCGCAGCACCCCGCGCTGGCGTGCCAGGTATCGCTCGAGGGCGGCCCCGGAGCTTCCCCGGAGCAGCCCTCCCGCCTCGAATACGCTTTCTGCCACCATGTCACCTCATGCCCCGAATTCGCGTGGGAACGCGCCGCGATCACCGGGCCTCCCTGAGCGTGTGGCACCCGACTGAGGGCCCGATGAGAACAGGCTGAGTGTTTTCGGGTCGTCGTCGGGCACCCGCCACTCTCGGCACACGGGTCATTCTCCTCCAACGTCAAGATCGGCTTCGCCAGGCTGCGCCCCGCCTGCTGACCGATCTCCGGGCCGCGGGAAGTCGCGCCCAGTACGGCGCGACTTCTTAGCGTGTTCTCAGCCGCGTTTCATGTGGCCCTGTTCAGCTGGCTTCGCCAGTACCGCTATCTCCACGCGCCGGCCGGGTGTTTCCCCGGCGCCCGTCCGGCGTCCTCCCTCCACCCGGTCCCCCGGCCGGGTTCGCGAAGCGGCGGGCCGGATGAGTCGGCCCGCCGCTTCGCCGTCTGCATGGCAAGGGAGAATGCCGTGCGGACATCCGGCTCCTGGATGCGGCCGCGGCCGTGCGCGAGATGGCGGGGCGCCGCGGCCGTGGTCGATGGCGGCGGCGGCGCCCCATGGTCCGGATCGGACGGTCAGTCCGTCTCGGCGGGAACCTGGGGCAGGGAGCCCGCCGCCGGAGCGGCCTCGCCCTCGGGGGTCCGGAACAGCGGACCTGGCCACCATGCCCATCGCCCGAGCAGCCGGGTGATCGCCGGGATGACGAGTGGTCGGACGACGAACGTGTCGAGCAGGACCCCGAAGGCCATCGCGAAGCCCACCTGGACGAGGCTGGCGAGGGGCGTCAGGGTAAGCGCCCCGAACGTCCCAGCGAGGATCAGGCCCGCGGCGCTGATGACGCCGCCCGTGTGCGCAACGCCGCGGCGAACCCCGGCGGTGAGCCCGTGACCCTCGGACTCCTCCTTGATCCGGGACATGAGGAAGATGCTGTAGTCGGACGCGAGGACGACGAGGATCACGAAGAGGAAGATCGGGACCGTCCAGTCGATGCCCGTCGCGCGGAAGGTCACGATGTTCTGGAAAGCGAAGGCGGTGACCGCGAGGGTCGTCCCGACGGTCAGGAAGACGCCCGCGAGCAGATAGATCGGCGCGATGAGGCTGCGCAGGAGCAGCCCGGTGAGGATGAGCACGCCGAGGCTAGCGAGGATGACGATCCGGGGAGTGTCGCCGTTCATCGCGTCGACGATGTCGACTGACTCGGCCGAGGCGCCCCCGACGAGCGCATCCGCCCCCGCTTCGGAGGCCCAGGCCCGCGTCGTCGAGCGGATCGCCCGGACCGCGTCATAGGCGGCGTTCGTGTACGTGCCGGCCGTGGGGCCGACGATCAGGCGGGCCGTCGTGCCGTCCGCCGAGACGTACGGAGCGAGCGCCTGGGGCATCGCCAGGGCGACCTCGGCCGGGATCGGCTGGCCGAGCGGCCGGACCGCGCTCCGGACGAACGCGACGCCCCCCACGCCGGTGAGCCGATCGCCCAGGTCGCCCAGGGCGGCCAGCCCATCGGCCGTCAGCCAGCCAGCCTCGCGGCGAACGACGACGTGAACCGGCAGGAACTCACTCGCGTCGAAGCGCGCCGTCACAACCGCGAGGCCGGCGACGGACTCGTACGTCGTGGGCAGCTGGCGATCGATCTCGAACGTCTGGCGGAGCGACGGCAGGTAGAGCACGGGGACGAGGAGGAGAACGAGGCCCGTGAGCAGCACCCGGCCCGGGGCGGCTGCCACGAGGTGACCGAGGCGACCCCACACTCCGATCCGCTCGCTCCGCTCGATCGCCTCGGGCGGGACGGTATCGATCCTCGCAGGCCAGAAGAGCAGCCGCGGGCTCGCCGCGGCCATGAGCGCCGGCACGAGCGTCAGCCCGGCGAGCAGCGTTACCGCGACCGAGAGGGCGAGGCCCGGGCCGATCGTCCGGAACATCTCGAACTCGGCGAAGGCGAAGGCGAGGAAGCCGACGCCGACGATCGCGGCACTCGACGCGATGACGGCGCCCACCCGGCTCATCACCCGGACCACTGCGGCATGGGGGGCGAAGCCGCGCCCGAGCTCCTCGCGGTAGCGCGAGAGCATGAACAGGCAGTAGTCGGTCCCGGCGCCGAAGACGATGACGATGACGAACTGCTGGAGGAACGACGAGAACTCCCAGCCGGCCCGCATGAGCAGCCCGACGATGCCGAGGCTGACGGCCGCGCTGACGCCGATCGCGATGAGTGGAACGAGCGGGGCGATCGGCGAGCGGTAGACGAGCAGCAGGATGAGCGCGATGAGCACGAGTGTGACGATCGCCGTGGCCGCGACGGCGTCAAGACAGGCCTGGGCGTGGTCGCCCCCGAGCCCGGCGTCGCCGCTGACGAGGACCCGCGTGCCGGCCGGCGGTGGCGGCAGGCTCTCTCGGATGGCGCGTACCGAGGCACCACTGTCCTCCGCGAACGCCTCGCTCTTGAGGCCGACCGGGATCAGGAGCGTCGTGCCGTCGCGGCTGACGAGGTTCGGGCGGAGCTCGGGGCGGTCGAAGACGCTCGTCGCCCCGACGACGTTGCCCGTCGCATCGTAGCCCGGGACCTCGGCGATCACGCGCTTGGCGTAGGCCTCGTCGGCCGGGGTGAGACCGGCCGGGTCCTCGAGCACCAGCAGCGCGGTCGAGGCGGTGCCCCGTTCCTCGGGGAACGCCTCGCTCATGAGGTGGCGGGCGTCGACCGACTCGGCACCGTGGGCGAGGAAGCCGGCACCCATGCTGAACTGGCTCGCCTTCGGCATGACGAGCACCCCGGCGACGGCGGCGATCGCCCAGGCGCCGACGACGATCCAGCGGAAGCGGACCGCGAACCGGCCGATGGTGGCGAACACGGAAGTCCTCCTGGTGCGGGTGTTGGTCAGGCGGGGGCCGACGGGTGAGGATGGTCGACCTCGATGAGGCGCTCGAATGGAACCAGCTCGATCTCGGAGGCCAGGGCACGCAGGCGCGCCTCGAGCCAGTGGATCCGGCGGCACTGGATGGCAACGAGCACGCGCCGACCCGGATTCCGGCGGATCGCCTCGAGGAGCCGCTCGAGGATCCGCTCGTTCGTGGCTTGCCAGGCTCGCCGGCCGGCATCGCCGGCGGCAGTCGCCTCGACGTGGCAGATGAGGCCGCACAGGTGGATGTACGCACCCCGGCTGACGCCCTCGGGGCTGTCCACGAGCCGGCCGAGGTCGGCGAGCAGACGATCAGCCGCTCGGATCACCCGGGCCCGAAGGTCGGCCAGATCGCCGGACTCGGGCAGCGCCAGCTCGCCGGGCGTGGGGGCGCCAAGCGGGATGACCACTGTGTCGGTCAGACGCGCGCCGGGCACGAGCGCCGCCCGGACCTCGAGGAGCTGGACGTCGGCATCGTCAGAGTCCCACGTCGCCGGTTCGGCCTGGACGCCGAGGAGGTCCGGCTCCAGCGTCTCCACGAGCGAGCGGAGGCGGGCGAGGTCGTAGCGCAGGCCCGCGGCGTGGAGCTCGCCGAGCGTTCCCAGCAGGGCGACCTTCGCTCGGGGCCCACGTGCCTCGTCCGGCTCAGGAAGGCTGACGTTCATGTCGGCCAGTGGACCAGGAAATCCGGCCTTGGCGCCAGCGGGTGCTCGCTCATTCCGCCCTGAGTGAGAACCCCTACTCGAGCAGGTCGACGAGCCCCGTCCGGACGGCCAGGACGGCCGCCTCCGTGCGTGACGTCACGCCGAGCTTGGCGTACACGGCCGCGAGGTGGTTCTCGACCGTTCGGAGGCTGAGATAGAGCCTCTGGGCGATCTCCTTGTTGCTCAGACCCGCCGTGAGCAGGGTGAGCACCTCCGTCTCGCGGGGCGAGAGCGCGGGGCCGGCGGGTGGCACCTGGTGAGGTGCGCGAGCGAGACCTGCCACGATCGCCTGGGTCACGTCGGCCGAGACGGCGACCTCACCCCGGGTAACCTGGCGCAGAGCGGCGGCCAGCCCTTCGGCCGTCGTCGAGCCGGAGAGGCAACCGCGCGCCCCCGCCTCGAGCGCAGCGCGGGCCTGCTCGCCCGTCCAGCGGGCGGCGAGGAGAACGACCGGGACGCCCGGCAGCCGGCCGGAGAGTTCGGCAAAGGCGCCCAGGTCGGCGGGATCGGGGCACACCAGGAGCGCCACGTGGGGACGCGTCGGCCGGTCCGGAGTCTCATCCTGGACGGTCCGGGACCGGCGCTCGGAGATTGGCTCGATCCCCGGCAGATCGGCCACGAGGGCGCGCAGCGCGGCGTCGAGGACCGGGAGCGAATCGACGACGAGGACCCTGAGGGCGACGCCGGGTCTCCTTGTCTCGCCACGCACCGCGCCGATCACCTCGTTCGTTCCCGGGCGCTGAACCCCGGTCTCGCGGACCGCCTTCGCCCTCGCTTCCGTCCCGCGGCCGTCATCGCCGGCCGCGGGGCTGGCGACTGTGGGGTACACCTCAAGGGTGAGCGTCAGGTGAGTACGCGCTGAGAGTCCCGCCCGCGGGTGCGGTACAGACCTCCTGCCGAGCCTTCCGGACAGGTGACCGAGGTCGGGCGCTTGACGAAACGCCGCCTCATCCCGCAGCATTCGGGCCATCGTGAGTACCACCCGCGTCTCCTGGTCGATCTGTATGCGCTGGCGGCTCCGCTACGTGGAGGCCGCGATCTGAGGCGCTGCGCGACCTGACAGCAGGCGACGACGAGGCCCGGATCGGTCCCCGGGGCCGCAGTTCCATCGATGGAACTGCGGCTCTTTTGTTTGCTCCCCGCACGAGATGAGGACGACGTCATGACCGACCTGTTCCGCCGCGCGGACGGCCCCGCCGAGGTGATCGGCCGGATCCGCGGGGCCGGCGCGGTCCGGTGGGAGGATCTCTCGCCCGCCGATCGGGCGACAGGCATCGGCAAGCTCCGGCTCGCCGGCGTCTACGACGATCGGCAGCTCGGCTACTTCATGCTCCGGACCAGGATCCCGGGTGGGCGTCTCGACGCCGCCCAGGCCGAGACGATCGCCAGGGTCACCCGCGACTTCAGTGTCCGGCCGCCGGAGGAGCAGGGACCCGACCGCTTCCTCGAGATCACGACTCGCCAGGACATCCAGCTCCACTGGATCCGGTTCGAATCCCTCCCGGAGATCTGGCGGCGGTACGAGGCGGTCGGCCTGGCGACCGCGCAGGCGTGCGGCGACACGCTGCGCAACGTGACCAGCTGTCCGGTCGACGGTCTCGATCCGGCCGGACTGGCCGAGACGCGGACGGTCCTCGGCACCCTGAGCGCCCTGGCTGACACCGAGCCCGAGCTCACCGCCGCGCTGCCGCGGAAATTCAAGGTTGCTGTCACCGGCTGCCCGACCGACTGCGTGCAGGCGCGCCTCCATGATCTCGCGTTCACTCCGGCTCGCCGGGGGGACCTGGTCGGCTTCAATGTTCACGCCGGCGGCGGACTGAGCGACTCGCCCCGCCTCGCCTCCCGGCTCGACCTGTTCGTGTCGCCCGCGCAGGTCGTGGATGTGGTCCGGGCGGCGCTTCGCCTCTACGTCGAGCGCGGCGACTACCGCCACAAGGCCGTCAACCGGTTCCGGATCCTGGTCCACGAACTCGGACCGGCGCGTGTGGCGGCCGAGATCGCGCGTCGTCTCCCGTACCGTCCAGCGGGCGCGGGCGAGGATCTCTCGACCTGGCGGTTCGAGGACCACCTCGGTGTCCACGCCGACCGGACCGGTCGCTCCTGGGTCGGGTTGTGCGTCCCGCTCGGACGCCTGACGGCCGATGAGCTCGCCGAGGTCGCCCGCCTGGCGCGCGTCCACGGCGACGGCGGGATCCGCTTGAGTCAGCGCCAGAACCTGGTCGTGACCGGCGTCGCCGATCCGGGGCCGCTGCTGGCGGAGCCCCTCCTCGAGCGCCTCCGACCCAGACCGGACCCGTTCGAGCGAGCGGTCATCGCGTGCACCAGCGCGCCCTTCTGCAAGTACGCGATGCTCGACGCCAAGGCCGTCGGTGGCCGGCTCATCGACCACCTGCGCCAGTCGGTGCCCCAGGAGTCGTGGGACCGGCTGGACGGGCTGCGGCTCCATCTGAGCGGCTGCAAGGCGTCGTGCGCCCAGGTCCAGGGCGCCCACGTCGGCTTCCGGGCGACGATGGCCCGCGACGAGGCGGGCTACCGCGAGGCGTTCGACATCGCCGTGGGCGGGGACGTCGGAGCCGGCCGGCTGGCCGGCTGGACGGCGCTCGACGTACCGGTCGAGTCCGCCTTCGAGTGGCTGACGGCCGCCTTGACCGAGTCCGCGGCCGATGGCGGGGGCGAGCCCGGCGGCACCTCGCCCGGCTCGGCACCCCGGATCATGTTCCCGAAGGAGCGTTGACATGACAGCCGGTCCTGGCGGTCCTGGTCGATCGGTAGTCGCCGATCCGGCCGCCGACATCCGCGACCTGGTGGCCGCGGCGAGCCAGGTGCCCGAGCCGCCCGACAAGATCTGGTTCCACAAGACGGCCGCCGCCGTCATCGAGGCCGACCGGTGCGTTGGGTGCGGCGGGTGCATCACCGCCTGCCCGTCGCGCTCGCTCGCGATCGCCGACGACGGTCGCCCGACGCTCGTCCGGATGTGCACCGGGTGCTCGAGCTGCTGGGATTTCTGCCCCCTGGCCGGGCTGCGGGTGGAGCGACTGACGCGCGATGCGAATGGCGCGGCTGAACCGAGCGAGCTCGGGCGGATCGAGGCCGCCTGGTCCGCCCGCGCGCTCATGCCGGCGGACGGTGCCCAGGACGGCGGGGTCGTCACCGCCCTCCTGGCCGCGTTGCTCGAGCGGGGCG
>CAYMBB010000112.1:0-7811 GCA_964388515.1 uncultured Anaerolineaceae bacterium | reverse complement strand
GTCGGATTGATCGGCGAGAACGGCACGGGCAAGTCGACCCTGATCAAGTTTGTCGCCGGGGCCGTGACGGCCGACGCCGGCGAGGTTCGGATCGACGAGCGGCCGGTCACGTTCGCCGGGCCGGCCGACGCGATCAAGGCCGGGATCGCAGTCATCTACCAGGAGCTCAGTCTCTGCCCGGCGCTCGATGCCACCGAGAACATCCTCCTCGGCGCGCTGGCCCGGTGTGGTCCGTTTGTCGACTGGCGGACCGCTCGGGCCGAGGCCGGGCGCTGGCTGCGTGACCTGGCGCCCGACATCCCGGTCGACGTGCCGACGAAGGAGTTGAGCGTCGGGCCTCGCCAGCTGATCGAGATCGCGCGGGCGCTCGCTCGCCGCAGTCGGCTGATCTTCATGGACGAGCCGACAGCGTCGCTCTCTGAACGGGAGACGGAGGTTCTGCTGGGCATCGTGCGCGATCTGCGCTCGCGAGGGGTCAGCATCGTCTTCGTCACCCATCGGCTCGAAGAGGCCCTCGCGGTCACCGATCGCCTCGTCGTCCTGCGGGACGGGCAGAAGGTCGCCGAGCTTGACACGTCGGCGGCCACCCGCGACGGCGTGATCAGGCTCATGGTCGGACGAAGCCTCGACAGCGAAGCGGTCATGTCGCCGGTCCCAGCCGATGCCGAGGTCGTGCTCGAGGGACGCGACCTGCGCCGTGACGGCCGCTTCTCGGGAATTTCGTTCCAGGTTCGTCGCGGTGAGGTGCTTGGCCTGGCCGGCCTTGTCGGAGCCGGCCGGAGCAGCCTGCTGCGGGCGATCTTCGGCGCCGAGCCGATCGACGGCGGTGAGCTCCTGCTCGACGGCCGGCGGGTGCGGATCAGGAGTCCACGCGAAGCGATCGACCTCGGGATCATCCTAGTGCCCGAGGATCGCGCTCGGCAGGGCCTCGTTGGCGGCATGTCGGTCGCCGAGAACATCGCCATCGCCAGCTGGCCCATGCTCGCAAGGCTCGGATTCATCCCGGATGCGGCCGTCGAACGACTGGCCAACGAGCAGGTGAAGGAGCGCGACATCCGCTTGCGCACGATCCACCAGCGAGTCCTGTCGCTTTCGGGGGGAAACCAGCAGAAGGTTGTCCTCGGCCGCTGGCTCGCCCTTCGACCGCGGGTTCTCCTGCTCGATGAGCCGACCCGCGGGATCGATGTCGGCGCGAAGGCCGAGGTCTACCAGCTGATCCGCGACCTAGCGTGCGACGGCGTGGCCATTCTGCTTTCGACGTCGGAGCTGCCCGAACTGCTGGCGCTGGCGAACCGGTCAATCGTCCTGCGCGACGGCCTCGCGATCGGGGAGCTGCCAGGCGGGGCGAGCCAGGAACAGGTGATGCACCTGGCCACAGGCGGGGCGCCGGCAGCAGTTGCGCCCGGGGGACAAGGATGAACCTCGTCCCACGCGGGTCGCTGCGAGCGATATCGGCGCGTTCGCTCATCGACTACGGGATCTACATCGCCTTCGTGGTGCTCTGCGTCGCCCTCGCCCTCGCGTCGCCGGTGTTCGCAACACCGGAGAATCTGTTCAACGTCGCGCTCCAATCGTCGATCAATGCCCTTCTCGCGTTCGGGATGACGTTCGTCATCCTCACCGCCGGGATCGACCTGTCGGTCGGCTCGCTCGTCGCGGTGGCCGGCGCTATCGGCGGCGGCCTCATGGTTGGCGGGGTTGCCTGGCCGGCCGCGATGCTCGCCGGACTGATTGCCGGGACGCTCCTCGGGCTGGCCAACGGGGTCGCCGTCACGAGCTTCCGGATCCCGCCGTTCATCGCCACGCTCGCAATGCTGTCGATCGGGCGGGGTCTGACTCAGCTGTACACCGGCGGTCGGCCGTTTACCGGCCTCGACCCGACCTTCAATGAGCTTGGCCAAGGGTCGGTCGGTCCGATCCCGGTGCCAGTCCTGATCATGCTCGTGGCCGTGAGCGTCAGCTGGATCGCGCTCCGCTACACCGTCTTCGGACGGGACGTGTACGCGGTCGGCTCGAACCCGGAGGCCGCCCGCCTGGCGGGCGTCCAGGTGACGCGGGTGCTCCTCGGCGTGTACACGATCTCGGGGTTTCTGTCCGCGCTCGGGGGGCTCGTCCTGACCGCCCGGCTCTCCTCGGCCCAGCCGACCGCAGGGCTGGGGTTCGAGCTGGATGCCATCGCCGCCGTCGTCGTGGGCGGGACAAGCCTGGCCGGGGGCGAAGGAAGCATCCTGCGCACCCTGGTGGGGGCCCTGATCATCGGCGTCCTCAACAACGGCCTGAACCTCCTGAACGTCGACCCATTCATCCAGCCGGTCGTCAAGGGCGCGGTGATCCTCATCGCCGTCGGCCTCGATCGGCTCAAGACTCGAGCGGGGGGCAGTTGATGGGAGGTGGCAGGTCGGCCGGATTCGCTCGGTCCCAGACTCGGCGGCGGGGCGGTGGTTCGGTGGTCGTGTTCGTGGTCCCAAGGGAAGCGATTGGCGCTTCCGTCAGTCAGCAGGAGGAATGAACCGTGCGTGCTAGGAAACTGGTCGCCATCCTCGCGGCGAGCACGTTGCTCGTCGCCGCGTGCTCCAGCGGCAGCGGCGGCAGCAGCAAGACCATCGGTCTGGCGCTGTCGACGCTCAACAATCCGTTCTTCGTTGCCCTGCGCGACGGAGCCCAGGCGAAGGCCACCGAGCTGGGTCTGACGCTGCAGGTCGCCGACGGACAGGACAACCTCGCGACGCAGATCAGCCAGATCGAGGACTTCATCACCAAGAAGGTGGCGGTGATCATCATCAACCCGGTCGACTCCGACGGGATCGTGCCCGCGGTTCAGAAAGCGAACGAGGCCAAGATTCCCGTCGTCACCGTGGACCGCGCCGCGAACGGTGGTACGGTCGCCAGCCACATCGCCAGCGACAACGTCGCCGGGGCCAAGATGGCCGGCGAGTTCCTCGTCAAGCAGGTTGGCTCAGGTAAGGTCGTCCAGCTCGAAGGCATCGCCGGGACATCAGCAGCCCGCGATCGGGGCACCGGGTTCAAGCAGGCGATCGACGCCCAGACGGCGGTGACGCTCGCCGCCTCGCAGACCGCCGACTTCGCTCGGGACAAGGGCCTGAACGTGATGCAGAACCTGCTGCAGGCCAACCCGGACATCAAGGGCGTCTTTGCCCAGAACGATGAAATGGCCCTCGGCGCCATCCAGGCGATCGAGGCAGCCGGCAAGAGCGGCCAGATCGTCGTCGTCGGCTTCGACGCGATCCCCGATGCGCTGGCCGCGATCGAACAGGGCAAGATGGCCGCAACGATCGCTCAGCAGCCGAAGGTGATGGGCCAGACAGGCGTCCAGATCGCAAAGGACATCATCGACGGCAAGACGGTCCAGGCGAGCGTTCCTGTCGAGGTTACCCTGGTCACGAAGGACAACGTCGCGCAGTTCAAGTAGGTCCGGCAAGCTGATCGAGCGGCGACATTCGAAGCGGCTGGCACAATCGGTGGCCAGCCGCTTCGGCGTCGTCGCACGGATGTTCTAATCCGCCCGAGCACGCTACACTGGGCTCCTGATGCCCCAGGACCAGCTCGTCATCCGCGGTGCCCGCGAACACAACCTCAAGAACATCACCGTCGCGCTGCCGCGCGACCGGCTGATCGTGATCACCGGCCTGTCCGGCTCAGGGAAGAGCAGCCTCGCCTTCGACACGATCTACGCCGAGGGCCAGCGCCGCTACGTCGAGAGCCTCTCCGCCTATGCCCGCCAGTTCCTGGGCCAGATGGAGAAGCCGGACGTCGACCAGATCGACGGCCTCTCGCCGGCGATCTCGATCGACCAGAAGGGGGCCAGCCGGAACCCGCGCTCCACCGTCGGCACGGTGACCGAGATCTACGACCACCTCCGCCTGCTCTTCGCCCGGATCGGCCACCCGCACTGCCCGACCTGCGGGCGGGAGATCGAGCGCCAGACGGTCCAGCAGATCGTCGACCAGATCCTCACCCTGCCCGAGGGGACGCGCCTGCTCGTCCTCGGCCCGCTGATCAAGGACCGCAAGACGGAGGGTGACCGGATCTTCGACGCCGCCCGCCGCCAGGGCTTCGTCCGGGTCCGCGTCGACGGCGAGCTGCTGGACCTCGCCGAGACGAAGCCGCTCGACAAGTACCGGCGCCACTCGATCGAGGTCGTCGTCGACCGCTACGTCGTTCGCCACGCCGAGGCGCCCGAGGGCGCGGGGGAGCCGCAGACGGACCCCGACGCCGCCCGTCTCGCCGACTCGGTCGAGACCGCCCTCCGCCTGGGCGAGGGCGTCGTCGTCATCGCCCCCGCGCCGCGCGAGGGGGAGCCGCCCGCCTTCGAGGAGCGCCGCTACAGCGAGCGCTACAGCTGCCCGTACGACGGCACGACGATCGACGAGCTCGAACCGCGCAGCTTCTCGTTCAACTCGCCCCACGGCGCCTGCCCCGCCTGCGCCGGCCTCGGCACCCGCCTGGAGATCGACCCCGACCGCGTCGTCCCCGATCGGAACCTGTCGATCGTCGACGGCGCGCTGATGCGCCCGTGGGCGCGGATGCCGATGGCCGACTCGTGGTTCGGCAAGGTGCTCGAGGCTGTCTGCCGGGCCCACGGCTGGGATCCCACCGTGCCGATCCGAGACCTGCCGCCCGAGGCGCTCGACTTCCTCCTCCACGCCCCGCGCGGCGAGCAGGTCGTGATCGGCTACCGCCATGACCGCGGCGAGAACACGTACACGGCCACCTTCGAGGGGATCATCCCCAACCTCGAGCGCCGGTACCGCGAGACCGACTCGGACTACGTGAAGTCCGAGCTCGAGCGGTTCATGGTCACCCGCCCCTGTCCGACCTGTGGCGGGAAGCGGCTTCGGCCCGAGGCGCTCGCGGTGACGATCGACGGGCGGAACATCTGGGAGGTCTCGACCTTCTCGGTCACCCGCGCCCTGGCCTGGATCCGGGACCTGCCGAGCCGCCTGACCGAGCGCGAGCAGACGATCGGCCACCAGCTGTTCAAGGAGATCACCGCCCGGCTCGGGTTCCTGGCCGACGTCGGGCTCGACTACCTGACGATCGATCGCTCGAGCCAGACCCTCTCGGGCGGCGAGGCGCAGCGGATCCGGCTGGCGACCCAGATCGGCTCGTCGCTCATGGGCGTCCTGTACATCCTCGACGAGCCCTCGATCGGGCTCCACCAGCGCGACAACGCAAAGCTGATCGCGACCCTCACCCGCCTGCGTGACCTGGGCAACACGGTGATCGTCGTGGAGCACGACGAGGAGACGATCCGGACCGCGGACTGGGTGCTCGACATTGGGCCCCGGGCCGGCGAGCACGGCGGTGAGGTGATCGCGAACGGCCCGCTCGAGGTCGTCCTGAACGAGCCGCGCTCGATCACCGGGGCCTACCTGAGCGGCGAGCTGAGCGTGCCGGTCCCGGCCCGGCGCCGAGCGGGCAACGGCCGGACGCTCGTCGTCCGGGGTGCCCGGGCGCACAACCTGAAGGGGATCGACGTCGCCTTCCCGCTCGGCACGTTCGTCGCCATCACCGGTGTCTCGGGCTCGGGCAAGAGCACGCTGATCAACGAGGTCCTCTACCGGGCCCTCGCCCGCGACCTCAGCGGCGCCCGCGAGGAGCCCGGCCCCCACGACGCGATCGAAGGCGCCGACCAGATCGACAAGATCATCGAGATCGACCAGAGCCCGATCGGGCGGACGCCACGCTCGAACCCGGCCACCTACACCGGGCTCTTCGCCCCGATCCGGGAGCTGTTCGCCGGCGTCCCGGAGGCGCGCCTGCGCGGCTACAAGCCCGGCCGCTTCAGCTTCAACGTCAAGGGCGGCCGGTGCGAGAACTGCAAGGGCGACGGGATCCTGAAGATCGAGATGCAGTTTCTGCCCGACGTGTACGTGACCTGCGAGGTGTGCAAGGGCAAGCGCTACAACCGCGAGGCGCTCGAGGTCCACTACAAGGGCCGCTCGATCGCCGACGTGCTCGAGATGACGATCGAGGAGGCGCTCGACTTCTTCTCGGCCGTGCCGGCCGTGCGGGCGAAGCTCCAGACGCTCCACGACGTCGGCCTCGGCTACGTCCACCTCGGCCAGCCCGCGACGACCCTCTCCGGCGGCGAGGCGCAGCGGGTGAAGCTGGCCACCGAGCTCTCCCGGCGGGCGACCGGGCGGACGCTGTACGTGCTCGACGAGCCGACGACCGGGCTCCACTTCGCCGACGTCGAGAAGCTCCTCCAGGTCCTCCACCGGCTCGTCGACGCCGGGAACACGGTCCTCGTCATCGAGCACAATCTCGACGTCATCAAGACCGCCGACTGGATCGTCGACCTCGGGCCCGAGGGGGGCGACCGGGGCGGCGAGGTCGTCGCGGCCGGGACGCCGGAGGACGTGGCCCGCGAACCGCGCTCGGCGACCGGCGAGTACCTCGCCCGGGTCCTGCGCGGCGAGCCGCTCGTACCCCTGAGCGACGTTACCTTCGCCGGCGTCGCCGGCCGGGCGGCGGTCAGCGGGAACGGCCAGGCGGGTGAGGGAAGTGTGACCGAGCCCGGGACCAGCGGCTGGCCGACCGTCGTGCCGACCGTCAAGCGGGCGGTTGCGCGAGCCGGCCGGCAGCACTGACCTGGCTGGCTGTGCGGCCATGTGCGCGGCGGGCGGGACAAGGCGGGTTCGGGGCACGCCCGGCGGTGCGAGGGCGCACCACGAACTGAGGGGTCGGCCCATTCGGTGCGCTGTTCGACTGGACAGTGGTGAATCGACGGAGTAGCGTCGCCCCTACCGACCAGTACATTCGTACTGGTGAACGAGGGACGGAACGCCGGCACGTCGTGCCGGGCGCCTGCCGTGGGGGTGACCGAGACTCGTTCGATGACCGCGTCCCCGGGTCGAGAGCCACGCCGCGCTCACGCCTGTCGTTCGCGCGCCCGGATCGTTCCGCCTGGGAAAGGAGCGATCGCATTGCGCAAGCTCATCGGGATGTTCTCGTCGGCCGCCCTGCTGGCGAGCCTGCTCGCGGCGCCCGCGCTGGCGGCACCTCCGCCGCCGGATCATTCCGGTTGCGCGACCATCCAAGGTGGGACGCTCACAGACAGCGCCGGCAACCCGATCGTTCTCGGCTACGACCAGTTCGGCTACAACTACCAGGCGCACATCTTCAACGGCACGTACGACAGTTCGGACCGAGTTCTGGATGGCCTGTACTGGGGTGATCCGACATCGGCCGACTACGCTGACGACAGCCTGATCATGAAGTGGAGTGACACCTGGCTGGCCAACGTGGACTGCAACAACGACGGCAAGCTCGACCGGGGTCTCGGGACCGAAGGGTACGCCACGAACACCAGCCGAGGGTGGCTGACGAACCAGAACGAAGGCGACTACACAGATGCTGGCGGCGTCCTGCAGCACTACACGTACTTTGCGAAGATCGTCTGGACGGGGCCTGGTAGCCCGCTGTGGGGGCAGTACACAATCATCGAGGAGGTCTACAACGACCCGGCGGGCGGCTTCCACGGTCTTCTGACCAGGGTCGGGGCGCCAGGCTTCGGCCTGAACGACGGATGGACCACGGCGCCTTGATCGAGGTCCGCCGGTAGCTGGCGGCGTCGAGCCGCGAGTCTCAGCTGAAGGGGCGAGGTCGCGAGGCCTCGCCCCTTCAGTTACCCCCGGGGTCGAGGCCAACCGGGAACCAGCGCGCGACGTACACTCTCGGCATGCCTGACATCGACTTCGCGTTCCTGGCCGATGCCGCCGAGACGAGCCCCGGCCAGAAGTTCTACGTCCTCGGCGGCGGGGTCAGCCGGATCGGGGGGCCCGGGT
>CAYMBB010000111.1:0-7815 GCA_964388515.1 uncultured Anaerolineaceae bacterium | reverse complement strand
GACCGGGACCGCGTCCCGGTGGCCCGGCAGCACGACCGGCCGCTCGGCCCGCAGCGCCGCCCGATCCGGCCGTCCGTCGCGCCGTCCCGACGCCAGGCGTGCCGGGGGGTGACGGTCGAGCCGTCCGGTCACCCGCAACCGGAGCGTCACAGCCTCCACGATCCCGCCCGGAACACGGTGGCCGTACGCCCGCTCGTGGGCGGCGTGGAAGCCGGCGGCGAGCGATCGGACGGCAGCGGGCGTCAACGCCTCGAGCGGCACCTCGAGCTCGTAGCCCTGACCCACGTAGCGGCAATCGGCACCGGCAACGATCTGCTGGCGCTCCGGTCCGATCCCCTCGTCGGCAAGGCGGGCAGACAGGCGCCGAGCCTCGCGCCGCCACCAGGCGAGCAGGTCCGCGGGACGGACGGTGTCGAGGCGAGCGACGACCGTCTGGGCGGCATCGAGCCGAAGGTCGCCAGTTACCAGGCCCGCCGCCGAGAGCAGACCCGGGGCCGGCGGCACGACGACCTCGGCCAGGCCGAGGTCGCGCAGGAGCCGGGCGGCGTGGAGCGGGCCCGCTCCGCCGAAGGCGACCAGGGCGAGGCCGCGCGGGTCCACGCCACGCTCGAGCGACGCCCGCCGGATCGCGCCGGCGAGGTGGGCCGTGGCCAGGGCGACGATCCCCTCGGCCGCGACCCCCACCGCCAGCCCGAGCGGCCCGGCCAGGCGGGCGATCGCGGCCCGGGCGGCGGCGGCATCGAGCCGCAGCCGGCCGGCGAGCGGGACGGCCGGGTCGAGGGTGCCGACCACGACGTGGGCGTCGGTCACGGTCGCCTCGCGGCCGCCTCGCCCGTAGGCGGCCGGGCCGGGGTCGGAACCGGCACTCTCCGGTCCCACCCGCAGCGCGCCGGCCGGGTCGAGCCGGGCGATGCTGCCACCGCCGGCGCCGGCCGTCACGATGTCGATCGCCGGCACGACCAGCGGCGCCCCGTCGTGGCGCTGGACGGCGGTCGTCGCCGGCCGGCCGTCACGGACGAGGCAGACATCGACGCTCGTGCCACCCATGTCGAGGGTCAGGATGTCGCGCAGGCCAAGCCGGCCGGCGAGCTCGATCGCCCCGCCGACGCCGCCGGCGGGTCCGGACAGGACGAGCCGGTGGGGCTCGCGGCCGGCCTGGGCCGCGCCCACCAGCCCGCCGCTCGACTCCATGACCAGGAGCGACGTCCCGATCCCGTGAGCCGCCGCGCCGGACGCTGCCCGCTCGAGGTAGCGCTCGAGCACCGGTCGCAGGCCGGCCGCGATCACGGTCGTCGCCGTCCGCGGATACTCGCGGAACTCACGCGCGATCCGGCTCGAGAGCGTCACCGGCACGCCCGGCAGGGCCGCCTCGAGCGCGGCCCCCAGCCGCTCCTCGTGGCTCGGGTCGAGAAAGCTGAAGAGGAGCGCAACGGCGACCGAGACCGGGCGGCGGCGGCGCACGGCGGCCACGACCCGCTCGATCTCCGCCTCATCGAGGGCGACGGTCGCCCGCCCGTCGGCGCCGATCCGCTCGCGCACCTCGATCCGGTCGGCGCGCACCACGAGCTCGCGCGGTCGGGGCTGGAAGAGGTCGTACATCTCCGGGCGCATCCCGTCGCGGATCGCGAGCAGGTCCCGAAAGCCGGCCGTGACGCACAGCACGACCCGCGCCGAGCGCCCGGTCAGGAGCGCGTTCGTGGCCACGGTCGTGCCGTGGACGAGCCTCCCGACCCGGGCCGGCTCGACGCCGCCGGCACGGAGCGCCGCGAGCGCCTCGAGCAGCCCGGCCGCCGGGTCATCGGGCGTCGAGGGGAGCTTGGCCACGACCGTCCGGCCGGCCTCGTCGAGCGCGACCGCGTCGGTGAACGTGCCGCCTACGTCGATCCCTACCGACCAGCCGCCACGGTCCGGCCCGCCGGGCTCGGGTCCGGCCGGCTCCGGCCCGGCCGGCTCGGGTCCGGCCGGCTGGCGCGGCGGACCGCTGACGGGCGCCCGGTTGCCCGGGCGCCCGTCGAACGCTGACACCGGGGCCAGCCCCGCTCAGTCGGGCGGGATCTCGTGGTACATCAGGCTCGTGTCGATACCCCGCGAGCGGTTCACCGCCCACTGGATGACGTAGATCACGATCCCGACCCCGAAGATCAGGAGGGTGAACGTGATCCCGGTCCGGTTCAGGTAGCCCAGCGCGGTCTCCTCGGCGCCCGGGGCGAGCGCACCGGCAACGGCATCGATGATCGGCTTGATCCCCGCGAACCAGTAGAGGGTGACCGCAAAGACGACCCAGATCAGCCCGAGCAGCGGCAGCCAGCGCGAGAACGGTGCATCGCGGACCAGGTCCGGCCGGGTCCGCCGGACGAGCAGCGCGTTGACGCCCGGCATGATCCAGGTCAACCCGGCAGCCAGGATGCTGAACCAGAGGGTCGAGACGAGGTTCAGCTTGCCGTCGAGGAGCGGGTCGGCCGACGGGGCGAGAGCGCCCAGGCCGACCGCCTTGAGGATCGGGAAGTTCTGCAGGAGCGCGAACACCCCGGCCAGGACGAGCGCGGCGAAGATCGCGTTCGCTGGAGCGCGGAGCCGTTCGGAGACCTCGCCGAACCACTCGGGCACCTGGCGGTCGAGGCTCCAGGCGAGCTGGACCCGGCTCAGGAAGACGATGTACACGGGGCAGAGCAGGAACGGGAAGAGCGTCACCCCGAGGCTGACCAGCGTCCAGATCGGCCACAGGCCAGGGGCGGCGATCGCGGCCGTCAGGGGCATCGAGTTCGGCTGGCCGAGCGGCAGTGGCGGGTCGCTGAAGAAGCCCCAGTAGCTGGCGCCCCAGGCAACCTGGCCGTCGATCCCGAGACGGGCGCTGATGAAGTCGGTGTAGACCGAGTTCATGAACACCCCGATCGCGAGGGCACCGAGGAGCGCGATCAGGATCCCCCGTCGCACGTTGCCCCGAACCTCGCCCGAGATATAGGCGGAGTACTGGAAGCCGATGTAGTTCAGGAAGACGATCCCGGCGATGAACGAGAAGACGGCCGGATCGAGGTTGATCCCGTCGGCCTTGAAGCCGTTGTCGATGCCGGCCTTGACGAGCTGGTCGACGGTGATCCCGTCGGCGTACCTGGGCAGGTTGGCCGCGAAGCTCTCCGGGGTGATCGCGATCATCCCGACGACGAACATCACCAGCCCGGCGCCGAGGCCGAGGGCGGCCAGCCAGGTGATGATCCGGTGGAAGCGACGGGTCGGCTGGAACACGATCACCGCGATCAGGGCCAGGACGATCACGGCCGCGATGAAGCCGGGCACCCCGGTCACGTAGCCGGGCTGCTCGGCGAACCAGCCGTTGGCATCCTTGAAGAAGCCGATGTCGGTCCCGATCCCGATCACCCGGCCGGTGATCTGGAGGTTGCGCACGAAGATCGGGACCTCGAAGGCGATGATCGCCAGCGAGGCGAAGGCGAGGGTCCAGCTCTCGAGCCAGCCGACGAACGGGCCGATCCGGGGCACGATCCGGCTGGTGAACACGTAGTCGCCACCGGAACGGGGCATGACGCTCGTGAGCGAGGCGAAGATCAGCGCCAGCAGGACGCAGAAGGCGCCGACGATGATCGCGGCCCAGCCGTAGGTCGTGAAACCGGCGAACGTGCCGATCGGGACGAACGCGAGCGAGTAGAAGACCGGGTACCAGCCGAGGCCCCCGCCCACGAAAGCGGCGGTGTTGAAGAACAGCGCGTTGAGGACGCTGACCTCGCGGACCAACCCGGATGATTGGCGCGTGAAGAGCGTGCGACCCCCAGTTCCGGCGGCCATGCGGCGCCTGCCCTCCTCTCCTGGCGAGACGCCCGCCGGTGACCGCCGGGCGATCGCCGTGCCATACCCGACGCCACCCGTCGCGGGCGGCGGTCGGGGCCCTTCCCTCGAACCCCCGAGGCCGCGCCAGTATACTGACCGCCACCCGCCGCCGGAAGCGTGCACCTGCGCCGCTGCCGCCGGCGCCGAGAGGCCAGCGAGGACCCAGTGACCAGCCCGGACGCCGTCGCCCAGCCCGACAGCACCCTCGGTGGAACGCTCGAAGACCCGCTCCGCGAGGCGCTCCGCCTGATCGCGCTCGCCGACCGACAGGGGCTCCAGGTCCGGCTCATGGGCGGGCTCGCCTTCCACGCCCGGGTCCCGGAGTGGACGGCCCGGGTCAGTCGCGCCCGGCGCGACATCGACCTCGCCACCCGGAGCAGCGACCGCAAGGCGGTCGCGGCCCTCCTCGTCGGCGCCGGCTACGTACCGGACAAGCAGTACAACGCGCTCTACGGCCACAAGCAGCTCTACTTCGTCGATCCGCAGCGCGATCGCCCGGTCGACATCCTGGTCGACCGTCTCGAGATGTGCCACCGCTTCGACTTCGCCGACCGCCTGGCGGTCGACCACCCGACCCTGCCCCTCGCCGAGCTGCTCCTCTCGAAGCTCCAGGTGGTGCGGATCAACCGCAAGGACGTGCTCGACGCGCTCATCCTGTTCGCCCGCTTCCCGCTCGCCGAGAGCGACCGCGAGGGGATCAGCGTGCCCCGGATCACCGGCCTGACCTCGACCGACTGGGGCTGGTGGCGGACGGTGACCGAGAACCTGGACACGATCCGCCTGTTCCACCAGGTGGAACTGAAGCCCGGCGAGCTCGACGCGACCGTCCCCCACCCGTTCGACCCGGTCGAGCAGATCACGGCCCTCAAGGCAGCGATCGAAGCGGCGCCCAAGTCGACGAAGTGGAAGCTCCGGGCCCGGCTCGGCGACCGGGTGCCGTGGTACGAGCTGCCCGAGGAAGTCGGGCACGGGCCCGGCTGATCGGGCGCGACCGGACCCGTCGGTCCCGGCGATGCTGATCGAGCCGCCCGAACGGCCCCGTCCGGGCTCCCACCGGGCCACGCTCGTCGTCGACGGGCAGCCGTTCGACACCCTTGCCGATCTCCCCCCGGCGCGCGGCCGACTCCTGTTCGTCGGCCTCAACCCCTCGCCCGTGAGCGTGGCGGCCGGCCACTACCACCAGGGTCGGCTCGGCCGCCGCTTCTGGCAGCGGCTCGTGCGGGCCGGAATCCTGCCCCCGGGGACCGCGCCCGAGACGGCCGATGACGCGCTCGTGGCGGCCGGTCACGGGATCACCGACCTGCGCAAGGAGGTCACCGCCCGCGACGTGGCGAGCGAGGCGACGCTCCGGACGGGAGTCGGTCCGCTCTGGCAGAAGATCGCGCTCTGGCAGCCGGCGGCGATCGTCTTCGTCTACCGCCGGGCGGCGGAGGTCGCGGCCGGGCGGCCGCTCACCGAGCGCTGGGGCCAGCTCGAGGGGGTCGCCCTGGCTGGACGTCCGTGCTTCCTGATGCCCGGCCCGTACGCTCCGCGCGACGAGGTGGACGAGGGCCTCAACCTGCTCCGGAACCTGCACTCCGCGCTCCCGGCCTGACCGGCTCGGCGGGTTCGCCGGGCGTCCCCGGCGGGTCGTCGCGCCGGCGCACGAGCCAGGCGCCGGCGACGACCGCAGCGAGGGCCGAGGCGGCGCCGCCGAGCCCGATCGCCACCGGCGTCCCGAAGGTCGAGGCGATCGCGCCTGCGATCAGTCCGCCGATCGGGGTCGAGCCCGCGAAGACAGTCGTGTAGACCGACATCACGCGCCCCCGGAGCGCATCGGGCACAGCCAGCTGGATCGTCGCGTTCGCCGTCGCGGCCATCGCGATCCCGCCCGCCCCGGCCCCGAAGATCGCGATCAGCGCGGCCGGGAAGACCAGGGCGGGCGGGAAGGAGTAGGCGGCGGCGAGCACGATCTCGAGCGCACCGAGGGTGAACGCGCCGAGGAGCAGGGTGCGGATCCGCGGCCGGCGCATGGCGGCCACGCTGAGCGCCGCGACGAGGGAGCCGACGCCCATCGCGCCCATCAGGAATCCGAGCCCCGTCGCCCCGACATGAAGCACCCCCTGGGCGAGAGCCGGGACGAGCACGTTGAAGTTCATGCCCACCGTCGCGACGACGCCGACGACCGACACGGCGAGCAGGACCGAGGGGGTCCGGCGCACGTAGCGCAGTCCTTCAGCCAGGTTCGCACCGACGTCGCGGGCGCTCCGCGGCCGGGTCATCAGGACCGTGCGCTGGAGCTCCGACTCGCGGATCAGGAGCAGCCCGACGATCACCGCCAGGTAGCTCAGCCCGTTCAGGGCGAAGGGGGCGGTCACCCCGAAGGCGCCGATCAGCAGGCCGGCCACGGCCGGGCCCACGATCCGTGCCCCGTTGAAGATCGCCGAGTTCAGGCCGACCGCGTTGCCGACGTCCTCGCGGCCGACCATCTCGATCACGAACGACTGGCGGGTCGGCATGTCGACCGCGTTGACCAACCCGAGGCCGGCCCCCAGGACGAGGACGTGCCAGACCTGGACGACGCCCGTGAACGAGAGGAGGGCGAGGGTGAAGGCCAGGATCATCGAGGCGACCTGTGTCCCGACCAGCGTCCGCCGCTTTGGCAGCAGGTCGGCGACGATGCCGCCGAACAGCCCGAACGCGAGCACCGGCAGGAACTGGACGGCTGCGACGATGCCGAGCCAGAACGGGTCGCCGGTCAGGAGCAGGACGAGCCAGGCCTGGGCGATCGACTGCATCCAGGTCCCGACCAGGGAGATCAGCTGGCCGAACCAGAAGAGCCGGAAGTTGCGGTGCCGGAGCGCCCCGCGCCAGCGCAGCGGCCGGCCCGCGGGCGCCAGCCTCATCACTCCCCTCCCGTCGGCCCGTCGGCCAGCCGGATCCGGCCTCCGTCCCCGACGAGTGCGATCCGGCCCCGGTCGCCCCTGCCGTCGGCGTCCGGGCGGTCGACCGGATCGCCGCGCTCCGGGCCGTCGCCCCGGCCGGGCGCGACGACGCGCAGCGGAACGTCCCCCGCGGGCACGACCTCGCCGTCGGCCAGCTCGACGAGGCGCCCGGGCAGCCACCCGGCGCCACCGGGGCCGCAGTGGACCGCCAGGCCGAGCCGCTGGCCGAGGTCGAACGCCCCGGCGGCGTGGGTCGCGTCGACGCGGGTGACGACGATCGCGCCGATCCGCCCGCCGACGGCGCGGGCGGACTGCTCGATCGCCTCGAGGACGACCGGCGAGGGGTCTCCCGGGTCGACCACGACGAGCTCCCGCCGGCCGACGAGGTAGCCCCGACCGGGCCGGCCCGGCACCCCGCCGACGGCCGGGAAGTCGAGCCGGACCAGCCCGGGGGCGAGCCGCTCGATCGCGAGCCGGCCGGTCCAACCGGCCGCCGGACGGTGGCCGGCCGCCTGGCTGTCGTCGATCTCGTCAGCCCCCTCGAGCAGCTCGAGCGTGCAGGCGGTCGGCAACCAGAGATCGAGCTCCCCGGCGTGCATCGCCTCCATGGCCGCGCCCGGGGCCAGCCAGCGGTGGGCGACCACCTCGTTCGGGTCGGCGATGACAAGCGCCGACGCTGGGGCCGGGGCGGCGAAGAACCGGGCGTCGAACCGGCGCGGGAAGACGGCCGGCGTCACCCAGCGCCCGATCGGGACGAGGAGATCGGTCCGCAGCCGGACCGCGAGCCGCTCGCAGACATCGGCGAAACCGATCGTGCCGGCTGCGAGCGCGGCCCGGAGGCGCGCCAGCTCCACCCCGCCCGAGCCGTCGCCACGGTCTGCCCGGGACGTCGAGCCCAGCTCGCTCCCGGCCTCCGAGTCCGGGGCCGCCAGGACAATCCCCCCCTCCCCGCACGCCCCGCGCAGGGCGGCGATGAAGAAGGCCCGGGCCGCCACGGCCGCGATCGGACCGCCCGACCGCCGTGGCGCCCCGGGCGGGGGCAAGGCGTGCC
>CAYMBB010000110.1:0-7902 GCA_964388515.1 uncultured Anaerolineaceae bacterium | reverse complement strand
GTAGTAGAGCAGCCGGTCGCCGACGAGGGCGATCTTGAGGTCGAGCGGGATCGGCTCGGGCTCGAGCGACACGGTGCTGATCAGGCTGAGCGCCTGGCCGAGCGACTCGATCCGGATCTCGCGCGAGCGGAGCGCCCGCTTCAGCCCCTCCCAGGCATACGGCTGGAGGAGGACGTCCCGGGCGTCGAGGACGAGATAACCGCCGTTGGCGCGGTGGAGCGCGCCCGGCTTGACGAGCGTGAAGTCGGTGACGAGGGCGCCGAGCTGCGAGAGGTATTCGACCCGCCCGACGAGGTTCTGGTACGTCGGGTGGTCCTCGTAGACCACCGGGGCCCCGGTGGTGGCGCTGTTGTCGACGAGCAGGTTGACCTGGTAGCGCTTGAGGACCGGCCCGTCCGAACCGGCGACCGCCGATCGGAGCGCCGCCGGCAGCCCCCCGCCCTCGGCCTGGGCCGCGGTGAGCAGCTCGGCCGCGTTGTCCACGACGTCCGCCTCGACCGCCTCGAGGTAGGCGACGACGGCCGGCAGGTCGGCGTACCGCCCGCGCAGCTCGTCGATCAGGTGGTCGACCGCCGCCTTGGTCACCTCGCGATCGAGCTGGCGAACCTTCTCGCGATGCTCGCGCTCCCAGCGCGGCACCTTGCGCAGGGTGTCCTCGAGCTGCGCTTCGACGATCTTCATCGCCTCGGTCAGGCGACGCTGCTCGACCTCGGGCAGCTTCTTGAACTCCTCGCTGCCGATCACCTCGCCGTTCCTGGCCGGGGCGAAGCCGACCCCCACCGGGGTCCGGACGATCACCACGTCGAGCTCGCGGGCCCGCCGCTCGAGATCGGCGATCGCGTTCTCGCGCTGCGTCTTGAGCTGGTCCTCGAGCGCCTCCTTGCGGTTCCGGTACTGCTCGCTGTCGAAGGCGGCCGGGATCGCGCTCCTGATCTCGGTCGCGAAGCGGGCCATGTCGTCGCGTAGCTGGGCGCCGCGACCGGCCGGCAGGCGCAGCGCGCGCGGCTTCTGCGGCTGCTCGAAGTCGTGGACGTAGCACCAGTCCGAGGGGACGGGGTCGCGCGCGGCGCGCGAGGCGAGGTACTGGCGGATGACGGTGTGCTTGCCGATCCCCTCCGGCCCGAGGGCGAACAGGTTGTAGCCCTCGCGCCGCATCTGGATCGCGAACTGCACCGCCTCCACGGCGCGGTCCTGGCCGACGATCGCGTCGAGCTCGGGCAGCTCCGCGGTCGTCTCGAACGGGAACGAGGCGGGATCGCAGCCCCGGAACAGCGCCGCTGGCGGGATCGGTTCGAACGTCGGCATCGGACGGCCTCCCTCGACGTACTGGGGCAAGCGAACCACGCTCTCTGGCCTGTCGGCAGGGCCGATGCTACCCATCGGCGGGCCGGTCGTCATCATCGCTCACCAGCCGGTGCGTGCGCGCTCACCAGTGGATGCTATGCTCTGCCAGTTGCGCAACTACGCAAGCGCTGCTACACTCTCGACCACTCCCGCCGGCTCGGCCGGTGGCGGCGTCACGGAGGCAGACATGAATGACCAGGCCGAACCCGACACGGCGGTCGACCGTGGCCTCGAGCGCTATCGGCTCCACGCCGAGGTGTGCAAGGTGCTCACCGACCCCAAGCGCCTGATGCTGATCGACGCCCTGCGCGACGGCGAGGCGGCGGTCGGCGAGCTGGCCGCGCGGATCGGGGTCAGCCTGCCGAACGCGAGCCAGCATCTCGCGGTCCTGCGCAACGCCGGCCTGGTCGAGGGCCGCCGGGTGGGCACGACCGTCCTCTACCGGCTCGAGGAGCCGGAGATCGTCGAGGCCTGCGACGTCGTCCACCGGATCGTCGGTCGGCGGCTGGCGATCCGTTCGCCCGCCCATCCCCGCGCCATGGCCGTCGACCCGGACGGCCTGCCGCCTGCTCCATCCCCCGTTCGGCCCCACGCTCCCGTTCGTCCCCCCGCTCCCAGCCCTGCCACGAGGTGATCACGATGAACAGCACCAGCTACACGTTCGGAACCCGCCTCCCCGTGCCGCTCGTCGAGGCCCGTCCGCGGGTCGAGGCGGCGCTCAAGGCCGAGGGATTCGGCATCCTCACCGAGATCGACGTCCAGGCCACGCTGAAGGCGAAGCTGGGCGTCGACTGGCCGCCCTACCTGATCCTCGGCGCCTGCAACCCGCCCCTGGCCCACCGGGCCCTGGCGGCCGAACCGTCGATCGGCGCCCTCCTGCCGTGCAACGTCGTGCTCCGCGAGGAGCAGGGCGGGACGATCGTCGAGGCGATGGACCCGCAGGCCGCCCTGGGCATCGTCGGCAGCGCCGCGATCGAGCCGGTGGCGGCCGAGGCGAAGGCCCGCCTGGAGCGGGCGATCGCCGCCCTGGAGGCCGGTGCGTGACCACACCCGCCGCGGCCCGGCCCCACCGGGTCCTCGTCTTCACCACTCCCACCTGCCCGTGGTGCAACCGGGCCAAGGCGTACCTGCGCAGCCGGGGCGTCCCGTTCCGCGAGGTGGACGTCAGCCGCGATCCGGCCGCCGCGCGCGATCTCGTCCGGCGGACCGGCCAGATGGGCGTGCCGGTGATCGAGATCGACGGCCGCCCGATCGTCGGCTTCGACCAGGCCCGGATCGACCAGCTCCTCGGGCTCGGGGCCGGCGCCGCCCACTGACCGGGGGTCCGGTCCTTGCCACCTTCAGTCCAGTCCAGGCCACGAAGATCCAGGGAGAAGAACGGAATGACCGACCACGTCCAGCCCCTCGGCAGCCGCGTCCTCGTGCGCATCGTGCCCGAGGAGAACGTCACGAAGAGCGGCCTCTACGTGCCCGACACCGCCAAGGAGAAGCCCCAGCGGGGCGAGGTCGTCGCGATCGGCGATGACCACGAGACGATCAAGGTCGCAGTCGGCGACCAGGTCCTCTTCCCGAAGTACAGCGGCACCGAGATCCGGCTCGACGGGGCCGACCACCTGATCATCGACAGCACCGAGCTGCTGGCGATCCTGCGCCCGGCGGCGGCGAGCGCCGCGGCCTGATCCGGGCGGGACGTCCCGGCCGGGCGGGTGACGAACGGCTCTGGCGGTCGCCCGGCCGGGACGCGATCCTTGACGACCTGAAAAGGAGCGATACGGCGCGCGGGACCTGCTCCCGCGGAGGTCTGGTTCCGCTGCGCCTCCGGTGACAGCAGTCCGGGGCATTCCCGGGAAGGCAGGGAGACCATGACTGCGAAGCAGGTGATCTACGACGAAGAGGCCCGGGCGGCGCTCAGGAAGGGGATCGACGAGCTCGCCTCGGCGGTGAAGTCGACCCTCGGGCCGAAGGGACGCAACGTCGCGCTCGAGCGCAAGTTCGGCGTGCCCCTCGTGGTCAACGACGGCGTGACGGTGGCCAAGGAGATCGAGCTCGGCGACCGCTTCGAGGACCTCGGCGCGCGGCTCCTCAAGGAGGCCGCCACGAAGACCGAGGACGTGGCCGGGGACGGGACGACGACCGCCACCGTGCTCGCCCAGGCGATCGTCCAGCTCGGCTTCCGGAACGTGGCGGCCGGGGCGAACCCGATGCAGATGAAGCGCGGCCTGGAGAAGGCGACGAGCGCGGCGGTCGAGGCGATCCGGGCGGCGGCGATCCCGGTCGAGGGCCACGCCGGGATCGCCAACGTCGCCTCGATCAGCGCCAACGACCCGGAGATCGGGACCCTGATCGCCGACGTCATGGACCGCGTGGGCAAGGACGGCGTGATCACGGTCGAGGAGTCGAAGACGCTGGCCTACGAGACCGAGTACGTGGAGGGGATGCAGTTCGACAAGGGCTATCTCTCGCCCTACTTCGTGACCAACCCGGATCGCATGGAGGCGGTCCTGGACGACCCCTGCATCCTGCTCACCGACCGCAAGATCAGCGCCATCGCCGACCTCGTGCCGACCCTCGAGAAGCTGATCGCGGCCGGCAAGAAGGACCTCCTGATCGTGGCCGAGGACGTCGAGGGCGAGGCGCTCGCCACGCTCGTGGTCAACAAGCTGCGCGGGGTGATCAACGTCATCGCCGCCAAGGCTCCCGGCTTCGGTGACCGGCGCAAGGAGATGCTGCGCGACATGGCGGTCATGACCGGCGGGACCGTGATCAGCGAGGAGCTGGGCAAGAAGCTCGACATGGTCAGCCTCGAGGACCTGGGGCGGGCCCGGCGGGTGGTGGCCACCAAGGACGACACGACGATCGTCGAGGGCCGCGGCGATCCGGACCAGATCAAGGCCCGGATCAACCAGATCAAGGCCCAGATCGAGGAGACGACGAGCGACTACGACCGCGAGAAGCTCCAGGAGCGGCTGGCCAAGCTGGCCGGCGGGGTGGCGATCATCAAGGTCGGAGCGAGCACCGAGGTCGAGCTCAAGGAGAAGAAGCACCGGATCGAGGACGCGCTCGCCGCGACCCGGGCCGCCGTCGAGGAGGGCATCGTCCCCGGCGGCGGGGTCGTCCTGCTCGAGGCCGCCCGGGCGCTCGACCGGCTCGAGCTCGAGGGCGACGAGGCGATCGGGGCGAAGTGCCTGCGCCAGGCGCTCGAGGAGCCGCTGCGCCAGATCGCGGTCAACGCGGGCTACGACGGTTCGGTCGTGGTCGAGACCGTCAGGCGCCTCCAGGCCGAGCAGAAGAGCAACCGGCTCGGCTTCGACGTCCTGACCGGGAACTACGTCGACATGGTCGAGGCCGGGATCGTCGATCCGGCCAAGGTGACCCACTCCGCGCTGGAGAACGCGGCCTCCGTGGGCGGCATGGTCCTGACCACCGAGGCGCTCGTGGCCGAGATCCCCGAGGAGAAGGCACCGGCCGCGCCGGCCGGGATGGAGTACTGAGCGCCGAAGGCCGCCGCGGCGGGGGCCCAGCCGAGATCCGGGCCTGGGCCCGGCCCTGGCCCGCCCTAGGCCCGCACCTCCTGGCGCATGAACAGCACGTAGGCGATCGCGAACGAGACGACCGTCAGACCGACGAGGGCGACGACCTGCGGCCAGACGAGCAGCAGGCTCTGGTCGAGCGACAGGGTCGAGGGGATCGCCCGGTCGACCTGCTGGGGCAGGACGACGCCGATCGTACGGACGCTCGGGTTGAGCAGGACGACCGTGGCCTCCTGGTAGAGCGTGCTCGGCGAGAGGCGGGCCAGGAACTCCTGGAGCTGGGCGTTGCTGAGCAGCTCGGTGGTGGTCGCATCCGGCGGTGCGGGCGCGAGGACGCCCGCGACGAGCGAGACGACGAGGCTGGCGAAGATCGTGATCGCGATCCAGACCCCGATCGCGACCAGGGCCGAGGTCGCCGCCCGGCGCAGGGCGACCGAGCAGAGCGTGGCGAAGGCAAGCCAGAACCCGACGTAGACGATCGAGACGATCACCCAGGCGACGATCCGGACGACCTCCGGAGCGCTCGGCACGATCCCCAGGCGGACGATCGCCAGCGCGGCGACGATCGTCGTCATCGCGCCCAGGATCAGCCCGATCACCGCCAGGCCGGCTGCGAACTTCCCGTTCACGACGTCGTCGCGGTAGATCGGCTGGGCCAGCAGGCGAGGCAGGGTGCCCTGGGCGCGCTCGGCGTTCACGGCGTCGAAGCCGAACGCGATCCCGAGCAGCGGGACGAGGAAGCCGACGAGCGAGTAGAACGGCGGGACCTGGTCGGGGGCGACGGTGAACGCGCGCAGGAAGAGCGACGGGGTGCCGCTCGCCTGGCCGGCGACGTCCCGGATCGCGCTCGAGGCGGCATAGACGCTCGTCGCCGCGGCCAGCCCGAGGATCACGAGCAGGACGAAGAACCGGGCGCTCAGGAGATGATCGGCGAACTCCTTGCCGGCGACGATCCGCCAGCCGGTCCCCGGCACAGAGAAGGCCGAGGCCAGCCGTCGGCTGGCGGTCGGCCGGGCGGGCGTCTCGACGGTCGTGCTCATTGCCCGCTCCCTCGCCCGACAGAGGTTCCGACCGGGCTGCCCGGCTGCTCGCCGTCGGCCTCCACGATCCGCCGGTAGATCGCGTCGAGGCTCTCGTCGCGCCGGCGCAGGTGGACGAGCCGGAAGCCGGCGGCATCGATCGTGCGCGGGATCGCCGCCAGCGTCGTCTCGTCGCCGGCGACGACCCAGTGGCGCGGGTCGGAGCGGTCGCGCCGGACTTCGGTCGCGCCGGGGATGCCGTGGAGGACGGCCTCGACCGAGTCCTCGGCGGGCTCGACCCCGACCTCGATCGCCAGGGGTCCCCCGCCAACGCGCCGGGCAAGCTCGTCGACCCGCCCTTCGGCCACCAGCCGGCCGGCGATGAAGATCCCGACCCGGTCGCAGACCGACTGGACCTGCTCGAGCAGGTGGCTCGAGAGCAGGAGGGCGATCCCCCGCTCATCGACCAGGCGGCGAATCAGGGCCAGGATCTCCGAGACACCGGCCGGGTCGATCGCGATCGTCGGTTCGTCGAGGATCAGCAGCTCCGGCTCCTTGATCAGGGCGTCGGCGATGCCGAGCCGCTGGCGCATGCCGCGCGAGTACGTCTCCACCCGCCCGTCGGCGGCGTCGGTCAGGCCGACCTGGGCGAGGACGGTATCGATCCGCTCCTCGGCCGCGTCGCCGCGCAGGCCGTTCAGGCGGGCCGTGTAGCGCAGGTTCGCCCGGCCGCTCAGGCCGCCGTAGAAACCGGCGTTGTCGGGCAGGTAGCCGACCCGCCGCTTCACCTCGAGCGGCTGGCGGACCGGGTCGAGGCCGGCGACCCGCGCCGTCCCGGCCGACGGCTCGCTCAGGCCGAGCAGCATCAGGATCGTCGTCGTCTTGCCTGCCCCGTTCGGACCGAGCAGCCCGTAGATCTCGCCCGGCCGAACCTCCAGGTCGAGCTGGTCGACGGCGGTGAACGTGCCGTACCGCTTCGTCAGCCCCTCGGTCCGGATGATCGGCTCGGACGCGACTGCGACCATCGCTCCCACGATCCCGTCCTCGCCCGCGATCAGCGGCGGCCGTAACGCTGGAAGACCCAGCCCAGCCCGGAGATCGTGGCCAGGATGAGCAAGCCGCCGACGATCGCCCAGACGAGCGACGTCTCGACGGTCACCCGGAACTCCCGGTTCGCCCGGGCCGTGTCCGTCGCGGCGTTGAACGTGACGACGTAGTCCCCGGCGATCGCGTCCCTGGACGGGGTGATGATCGCGGTCACCTGGGCCTTGTCGTTCGGGGCGATCGTGTCGACCGTCTCCGGCTGGAAGGTGACCGTCCAGCCCGAAGGCGGCGTGGCCGTCAGCTTCACGTTCTGGAGCGGAGCGCTGCCGGTGTTGTCGATCTCGAGCTGCTGCTGGATCGCCGAGCCGGCGGTGCCCGATGCGTTCAGGCGCTGGTCGGGCGTGGTGAGGGTCATCGAGAAGGTGCCGATGATCTCGACCGAGACCCGCTGCTCCACCTTCACCTCGCCCGAGGTGGCGGTGACGGAGATGGGGTACGTCCCGGCCGCCGCGCCGTCGGGAGCAGCGGCGGTCAGCTCGATCCCCGCGCTGCTGCCGGCGTTGACGACCGCGCTCGCCGCCTGCGACTGGCTCGTCGGCCGGACCTGGACGTCCCAGCCGTCGGGACCGCTGGCCGAAAGGCCGAAGGTAAGGTCCTGGGCGGTCTCGTTCGAGAGGGTCAGGTTGAAACGGTACGTCGCGCCGGACGGACCGCGCAGCTCCGGGAAGTCGGTCGTCAGGGTGACCTGGCCCCCGGCGGCGGCCGTGACCCGGATCTCGATCTCGAGCCGGGCGACTTCGCCACCGGCGGTGGCGGTGATCGGAATCCGGACCGTCCCGTCGGCCGCGTTGGGGGCGACGGTCACGTCGAGACGCACCGTCGGCGGCGAGGCGGGGTCGGCGTAGACGCCATCGACGACGTAGCCGCCGCCGCGGAGCGTGGCCGTCCAGCCGGCCGGCACGCTG
>CAYMBB010000109.1:0-7932 GCA_964388515.1 uncultured Anaerolineaceae bacterium | reverse complement strand
CACCCGTGCGAGGAGGATCAGGACGGTCGCGCCGAGCAGGGCGATCGTCGCCGAGCCGAGGCCGAGCGGCTGCTGGAACAGGAACCCGACGAGCGTCGCGCCGATCACGGCCAGGGAGATCCGGAGCAGCCGCGGATCGGTGATCACCTCGCCCTCGTCGAGGGCGAGCACCCGCTCGCGGGCCTCGGCGTGGACCTCCAGGTCGGGCGCGAAGACGAACCGGACGATCACCGCCGAGGCCAGCAGGATGAGCACGACCGGCGGGCCGAGGGTGACCAGGAAGTCGACGAAGCCGAACCCGGAAGCCGACCCGATCAGGATGTTCGGGGGGTCCCCGATCAGGGTCGCCGCGCCACCGATGTTCGAGGCGAGGACTTCGCTGACCAGGAACGGCACCGGCGACACGCGCAGGGACTTCGCGATGTAGAGCGTGACCGGCGCCACGAGGACGACCGTCGTGACGTTGTCGAGGAAGGCGCTGAGCAGCGCCGTCACCAGGCCGAGCACGATCAGCAGGCGCATCGGGTCACCGACGGCGATCTTCACCGCCCGGATCGCCACCAGCTGGAAGAAGCCGGTTCGGCGGAGAATGCCGGCCAGGATCATCATCCCGGCCAGCAGGAAGATGACGTTCAGGTCGATCGCGGCAAAGGCGGCGTCCTGGTCGATGATCCGGAGGCCGACCATCGCCAGCCCGCCGAGCAGGGCGACAGCGGTCCGGTCGACCCGGTCGGAGGCCACCAGGGCGTAGGTGACCAGGAAGATCGCGGCCGCCAGCAGCGTGTCCACCGGTTCGGGCGTTACTGGTTCGGAGAACCGGGCGGTCCCGGCTGAGTCGGCGGTTCGGGCTGGACCTGGGGCTCCAGCTCGGTCGGCGATGCGTGTTCGTCCAGCTCGTGCTGTCGGCCAACTTCGCTCGCGGCCTTCGGCTGGCTCGGCGTCGTCGACGAACGCCCCGCGTACGGGCCTGAGCCCGGATCGTCCCCCTCCGCCTCGAGGGCGCGCACGTAGACGATCGCCAGCTCGAGGACGTCGAGGTAGCCGACAGGCCGGCCGACCTCGTCCACGACGTACAGGCCGGGCAGGTCACGGGCCTCCATCTGGCGGTACGCGTCCTCGAGCGTCGCCTGGCGGGGCACCGTGGCCGGCGGGAGCATCGCATCCGCCGCCGTTCGTGTCTCGACGTCGTGCCCGAACCGGGCGACGTCCTCGGCGTCGGCGAGCTCGGCCATCGCGAGCTCCGGGGCGACGCGCGCGACGACCGCCTCGACGAGACGAAGGACCGGGATGACGCCGACCAGCCGTCCGGACGGCACATCGACGACCCCGATCACGCGCGTCTGGGGCTGGGCCGCGGCACGGTGGAGCACATCGATGACATCGTCGCCGGGCGCGACGAGAAGCGGCGGGATGGCGAGCAGCCGCTCGGTGGCTTCGACCGAGGTGAGGCGGGCGAGTCGTGCCTGGTCGGTCACAGGAGTACCTCCCGACCGGCCGGCGGACGAGACGAGGCTCGGCGGGCGAAGCGGGGCGAACTGCCGCTCGGCACCGGGCGCCTCACCACTCCGCGCGGACCTGCCTGATGTTGATGCTCTGCAGAATGCCGAGGCCGAGGGCGAGGCTGATCAGGGAGGCCCCGCCGTGGGTGATGAACGGGAGCGGGATGCCGGTGATCGGCATGATCCCGATGACCATGCCCACGTTGACGACCAGCTGGAACAGGATCATCGAGGCCAGCCCGCTGCCGAGCAGCAGCCCGAACGGGTCGCGTGAGCGCCAGGCGCCGACGAGGACGCGCCACAGCAGGGCGGCGAACAGGACGAACACGATCATCGCGCCGATGAAGCCGAGCTCCTCGCCCAGGATCGCGAACACGAAGTCGGTCGCCTGGACGGGCAGGAAGTCGAGCCCGTTCTGGGTCCCGTTCGTCAGGCCCTTGCCCGTCAGGCCGCCGGAACCGACGGCGATCTGGGCCTGGAGGAGCTGGTAGCCCGAGCCCTGCGGATCGGCCGAGGGATCCAGGAAGCTGATCAGGCGCTGCTTCTGGTAGTCCCGGAGGACGTACGTCCAGGCGACCGGGATCGCCGCCACGACCAGCCCGGCGAGCAGGCCCAGCCAGCGCAGGCTGGCCCCGGACATGAAGAGCATTCCGGCCAGGATCGCGCCGAACACGAGCGACGTCCCGAGGTCCGGCTGGAGCATCACCAGGACCCAGGCCGGGACGACGAGGAGGCACGCGCCCAGGATCGCCGGGAGGGAGTCCAGCTTCCCCCAGCGAGCGGAGAGGTAGTTCGCCAGGACGACGATCGTGAGGATCTTCGCCAGCTCGCTGAACTGGAACTGGAAGCCCAGGATATTCACCCAGCGGGCCGCGCCGCCGACCCCGCTGCCGATCACCAGCGTCGCCCCGAGCAGGCCGAGGTTCACGAAGTAGAGTGGCCAGGAGAACGTCTTCAGCCACTTGTAGTCGAATGCGGTCGCAGCGACGAAGACGACGATCGCGATCGTCGCCCACATCAGGCCGCGGGTGAACGTCGTCCCGGGCGCGAACGGCGCCGTCCCGGCCCCGGCGCTGTTGCTGTACGCCATCGCCAGCCCGATGCTCGCCAGCAGGGCGGCGTACACCGTCAACTGGATGTCGAACCTGCGCCAGGCGGTGTCGACCGCGTGTGACGCCCAGCCGCGAACGCGCGCCGGCTCGATCCGCATCACGCCCACGGCGACACCTCCGCGTCTCGATCCTGCGCTCCCTGGACCGGCCACCCCGGATCAGCTCGCAGTGCCCGATGCCGGTCTCGCGGCGAACGGGACGCCGTGTCGAACGGCCGGGCGGGGAGGGTGACGGTCCTCATCAGTCGCGCCGCAGCAGCCCGGTCATGCGGTAGTCCTGCTTGATCCCGAAATGGAGCTGCAGGTAGTACTTCACGATCTCCGTGGCGACGTTGCCGATCGTGTTCGAGTCGTAGGCGAAGGCGAGCACGGCAAGCTGGGAGTCCCCCTTCGAGAAGTCACCCTTGTACGGGTCCCCGGGAACGAACCCGACGAACCAGTTGTGAAACGGCAGGCGGCCCTGCGCGTCGCGGAGCCCGAACTCCGCCGTCCCGGTCTTGCCAGCAACCTTGATCGGCATGTCGACGAGGTTGTACGTGCTCCGAATCGTGACCACCGTGCGGGCCGCCTCGCGCATCGTCCGGAGCACGCTCGAGGAGACCGGCAGCTTGCGGATCAGCTTCGGCTCGAACGGTCGGACGACCGTCCCGTCAGGCGCCACGATCTCCCGGACGACCTGGGGCTGGTAGAGCCGACCACCGTTGGCCAGGGCGCTGTACGCATTGAGCAGCTGGATCGGCGTGGCGACGTCGTAGCCCTGGCCGATCCCCGCCTGGTAGACCTCGCCGGGAAAGATCGGCTGGCCGAACGTGTCCTGCTTCCACTGGTTGGTGGGGACGATCCCGGAAGCCTCGCCCGGAAGGTCGATCCCGGTCGGCGCACCGAACCCGTACTGGCGGGCCCACCACGCGAGCCGGTCGATACCGAGCATCCCCGCAACCTGGTAGAAGAACGTGTCGCTCGAGTGGCCGAAGCCGAGCTTGATGTCGAGCGGACCGAAGCCACGGCGGTTCCAGTCGTAGTAGCGGTAGGTTCCGATCGTGAGGTAGCCGCGTGTCTCGAGCTTCGTATCGGCCGTGATCTTTCCGTCAGCGAGGGCGCCTGTGCCGGTGACGAGCTTGTACGTGGAGCCCGGCGGGTACTGCTCCGCGATGGCATGGTTCAGGAGTGGCTGGTTCGGGTCGGAGACGAGCCGCCGGAAGTCGGCCTTGCTGATCCCCTTGGCAAAGAGGTTGTTGTCGTACGTCGGAAGGCTGACCATGGCCAGGACTTCGCCCGTCTGCGGGTTCATGACGATGATCACGCCCCGCTTCAGTCCGGCTGTGGACATCCCCCATTCCAGCGCTCGCTGGGCGTAGATCTGCTCCTTGGTGTCGATCGTCAGGCGCAGCGAGTCGCCGGCCTCGGCCGGTCGGACGGTCTGGAGAACCTGGATTCGGCGGCCCGTGGCGTCACGCTCGACCGTTTCGGCGCCGTACACCCCGCGCAGCTCGCGTTCGTAGACGGCCTCGAGGCCGGTCCGCCCGATCATGTCGTCCGGCAGGTACCCCTGGTCCTTCAACTTGGCGAGCTGCTCGGCCGTGATCGGCCCCGTGTAGCCGATGACCTGCGAAAAGAGCGGCCCGTTGGCGTACTCGCGCCTGGCCTCGACGACCACCTCGACGCCGGGCAGCTCCAGGTTGGATTCCGCGATCAAGCGGGCCGTCGCCTCAGGCACCTCCTGGGCGATGCGGACGAGATCGAACCGTGATCCGGGATTGGCGTCGATCGCCGCGTTGATCTCCGCGGGGTCCATTCCGAGCAAGCCGCCGAGGCGCGTCACGACCGCATCCCGTTCGGACTGGGGCAGGTCAGCGGGCCGGATCTTGACCGTGAAGCTGGGCACGTTGGTCACGAGCGGCCGGCCTGCCCGATCGTAGACCAGACCCCGGGACGACGGGATCGCCTGGAGAACCGTCCGATTCCGGTCAGCTGCGGCCGCGTTCTGGCTGCCGCGCGCGAGCTGCAGGTACGAGAGCCGGGCGGTCAGCGCCCCGATGCCAATGATCACGGCCAGCCCGAAGGCGAGGAACCGGGCGATCGAGCGGTCGTTCTCCGGCCGCTCGTGCGTCAGGGCGCTCACCAGTCGATCCGCTCCTTCTCGAAGAAACGAGCATGCGCATGGACGGCGACCGGCCCGATCAGGGCGGCGATCACCGTCGCGTAGAGGGCGTCAGGAACGATCGACACCAGCGGGTTCGCGACCGCCAACGGGCCGCGAAGCGCGCCGTACACGACGCTGAACACGAAGGGACCGAGCAGGCTCATCAGCAGGACCGCGACGACCGTCGAGAATGCACGTCCGCGGGCCGGCAGGCGTGCGATGACCGCCGCACCCCCGATCGCAACGAGGAGCACGAAGACGGTCGAACCGAACGGACGAGGGGCGAGTGCGTCGATGATGATGCCCCCGAACAGGGCGGCCGCAAGGCCGTGGTCGATCCCGACGACCACGGTCACGATCACCGCATAGATGAGCACGAGATCCGGCCGTGCCCCACCGATTTCGAGATACGGCACGATCGTTGACTGGAGGAGCGCCGCCGCCACGGCGCCGACCGCGGCGAGTGTCAGGCTCATGGCGGTCGTTCCTCGAGGAGATGGTCCGGTCGTGCGCCGATACTCGTGCGGCGTCGACATCGATCCGGCGGCACAGTCAGGCCGAGTATACCGAGGCTCGCCAAACGGGGGCAATCGAGCTGCCCGGCGATTGCGCGATCCGGGCGATCGGGCGGTGTTTCACGTGCAACGATCGAGCAGCCAGAGCACATGGCTCCCGGCGCCCTCTCCGGCGCCCCGTCCACGACCCTCGCTCGCGGGCACGGTGCATCCGCAGGCAATCGGGCGTGAAGCCGCATGTGCGACTCTCCGGGAGGCGGCGCGGCTCCGGCTCGACCAGCCCGCGAGGCGATCGTGGCTGGCGACCCGCCCGAGACGGCCCGCCCGTAGGGAAAGGAGACAACTGATAGAATCCATGCTTGTGAGCGCGTTCCGATCGGGGCACTGAGTGGGTCAGACGATCGCCTGTGCCAATCAGAAGGGCGGCGTCGGAAAGACCACGACAGTGGTCAACCTGGCGACGTACCTCGCTCTCGCAGGCGACCGCGTCCTCGTCGTCGACCTCGATCCCCAGGGCAACGCGACGAGCGGATTCGGCCTCGAGAAGGGCGACGTCGATCGATCCGTCTACGACGCATTCGTCGGCTCGCTGTCGCTGGCCGAGCTCGTCCGACCAACCGGGATCGACCGCCTCGACATCATCCCGTCCTCGATCGGGCTCGCCGGGGCGGAAGTGGAGCTGGCGCCGCTTGCCCAGCGTGAACGTCGTCTCGCCCGCCTCGTCGGATCCGTCGCCGACACCTACGACTACCTGTTCATCGATTGCCCGCCATCGCTCGGGCTGCTCACGGTGAACGCCCTCACCGCGGCCGACGCCGTGCTCATCCCGATCCAGTGCGAGTACTACGCTCTCGAAGGTCTGACCCAGTTGATCGCCACCGTGAACCTCGTCCGGGATCACCTCAACCCGGCCCTCGCCATCAAGGGCGTCGTCATGACGATGTACGACGCCCGGACGAACCTGTCCGCGGAGGTGACGGCCGAGGTCCGCCGCCACCTGGGTGATGCCGTGTACGAGACGATCGTCCCGCGCAGCGTCCGCCTCTCGGAGGCGCCGAGCTTCGGCCAGCCGATCGCCCTCTATCGAGCCGACTCGAAGGGTGCCCAGGCGTACGCGGCGCTCGCCGCCGAGATCCGCCGCCGGGATGGCCGGGCAGGCGGGAGCCATGGCCTGGCTGCGGTCGGGGGCCTGGCTGCGGTCGGGTCTGCCGTCGAGGCCGCCTCGCGCCCGGTCGTCGAAACAGGGCCCCGTCCGGCGGCGACCGCTGCAGGCCCGAGCGTCGCGCCGGGTACCCGGCCGCTGGAGACGCACGTGCACATCGAGCCCCTGGCCAACCAGCCTGTCCGGCCCGTGATGGTCGAATCGTGACCCCGCGATCCGAACGGCCCGTCTCCGCCCTCGGGCGCGGTCTGGCCTCGCTCATCCCCCAGCGCGAGCCGGCCACCGCAGCTCCAACCGAGATCCCCCTGGCCAGGATCAGGCGCAACCCGTACCAGCCCCGCCAGCGGGTCGAGCAGGAGGCGCTCGAGCAGCTCGCCGCGAGCATCGCCGAGCATGGCGTCATTCAGCCCGTGCTCGTCACCGAGACCCTCGACGGCTATCAGCTCGTGGCCGGCGAGCGCCGCGTCCGGGCCGCCCAGATGGCCGGCCTCGAGCGGATCCCCGCCGTCATCCGCCAGCTGGCCGATCATGCCCAGCTCGAGCTCGCGCTCGTCGAGAACATCCAGCGCACCGACCTCGACCCGATCGAGGAAGCGCACGCGTTCCGCCAGCTGATCGACGAGTTCGGCTTCACCCAGGAGCAGCTCGCGGCCCGGTTCGGGCGGGCCCGATCGACCGTCGCGAACACGCTGCGCCTGCTCGAGACGGACCCGCGCATCCAGGCCGCCGTGAGCGACGGGACGATCACCGAGGGCCATGCCCGGGCCCTCGCCGGCCTGCCGCCCACCCATCAGGCACAGCTGCTCGACATCGTCGTCTCGCGCGAGCTTTCCGTCCGCCAGACCGAAGAGCTCGTGCGCCGCCTGCGGGATGGCGACCCGGAACGCCCGAAGCAGCGGGCACAGGAAGCGGACCCTGACCTCGAGCGGGTCGAGGAGGATCTTCGGCGCTCGCTGGGCACCAAGGTCAGCCTGATGCGCTCGCGGCGGGGCGGCCGGATCGTGATCGAGTACTACAGCGACGAGGAACTCGGGCGCCTCTACGAGCGCCTGATCGGAGGGACCGCGTGACCGAGGAAGCGACCCGCTCGAAGAAGCCGGCCCCGCCCGACGAGGGCGGGAGCGCCGGCGGGAACGGCAGGAAGCCCGCCCGGACGAACGCCGCCACCGCCTACACGGCCGCCAGCATCCAGGTCCTCGAGGGCCTCGAAGCAGTCCGGCGCCGACCCGGCATGTACATCGGCTCGACCGACGTCCGCGGCCTCCACCATCTCGTCTGGGAGGTCGTCGACAACTCGATCGACGAGGCGATGGCCGGGCACGCGACCCGGATCGAGGTGACGATCCACGCCGACGGGATCGTCGAGGTCCAGGACGACGGCCGTGGCGTGCCGGTCGGGCGCCATGCCACGGGCAAGGATGCGCTCGAGGTCGTGCACACCGTCCTCCACGCCGGCGGCAAGTTCGGCGGCGGGGGCTACAAGGTCTCCGGCGGCCTGCACG
>CAYMBB010000108.1:6281-7973 GCA_964388515.1 uncultured Anaerolineaceae bacterium | reverse complement strand
CGCGCCTCCAGTCGGGTCGTCAGGATCAGCGCCTCCCGGCTCCGGGCCGCCAGCTCGACCCGGCTGCCGAGCCGGATCGCGCCGGTCGGGCAGGCCTGGGCGCAGGCGGCACAGAAGACGCACCGCCCGACGTCGATCGACCAGTCCTCCTCGCCGAGCGCGAGCGCCCCGGTCGGGCAGGCGGCGACGCAGACCGCCTCGCGAGTGCAGCGCACAGGGTCGAGCTCGGGCAGACCGCGCACCGCCGGCGCGAGCAGGGGTGGCTCGGCCGGGTAGCGCGAGCTGAGGATGGGCCGGCGCAGTGGTCCGAGGATCCGCGCCACGACGTCGAAGGGCATGTCAGCGATCCGTGCAGGCGTAGCAGAGCTCGAAGCTCTTGTTGATGAGCGGGAAGTCGGGCACGAGGTTGCCCGGCACCGCGGCCGCCACGACCGGCCAGTTGGCGAACGAGGCCGAACGCAGGTGGAGGCGCTCGATCGAGCCGTCGGGGCCGGCCATCAACCACAACCAGGAGGGTCCTCGGGGACCCTCGACCCCGGCCACGGCGCTCCTCCCGGCCGGCGGCAGCTCGGCGAGCGGCTCGCGCCACGGCCCGGGAGGCAGCCGCCCGGCCAGGTCGCGGACGATCGCCGCCGAGGCGGCGAGCTCCTGGGCGCGGACGTGGAAGCGGGCCGCGACGTCGCCGGCGGTCATCGTTACCAGCGGCAGGTCGAGCTCCGGGTACGCCTCGTAGGGTCGGTCGCGTCGGAGGTCGTACGGCAGTCCGGAGGCCCGGGCGGCGACGCCGACCGCCCCCATCCGTTCGGCCAGCTCGCGGCTGACGATCCCGGTGCCGTGGAGCCGGCTCATCAGGCCCTCCGACCGGAGAAGGGCGCGGACGAGCCCGCGCACGTCGTGGGCGATCCCGTCGACCGTGGCGCCCAACTCGGCCAGGACCGGGCCGGGCAGGTCGGCGCGCAGCCCGCCGGGCGCGACGAGCCCGGTCAGGTAGCGGTGCCCGGTCAGGGCCTCGTTCACCCGGAGCAGCCGCTCCTTCTGCCAGCCCAGCTGCGAGGTGCCGAAGTGGAAGCCGACCCCGGCGCAGATGTTGCCCAGGTCGCCGACGTGGTTGTAGAGGCGCTCGAGCTCGGCCAGGAGAACCCGGGCGAAGCGGGCCCGGGGCGGGACCGCCGTCCCGGTCAGCTGCTCGACCGCCCGGCTGTAGACGAGGGCGTGGGTGACCGTGCACACGCCGCAGGCCCGTTCCACGATCGGCAGGGCGCGCTCGAAGCTCCGCCCCTCGACGAGTTGCTCGAGGCCGCGATGGGTGTAGAAGAGGCGGGCGTCGAGGTAGAGGACGGACTCCCCGACCGCCGAGAACCGAAAGTGGCCGGGTTCGATCACCCCGGCGTGGATCGGTCCGACCGGGAGCTGGTAGACGCCCTCGCCGTGGGCGACGAACGGCCGGAAGGGGCGGACGGGGGGCGGCTGGTCGGCTGGCGCGGCTCCCGGCTTGCCCGCCGGGCCGGTCGCGGGCCCGGACGTCGACCCGGCCCCCCGCTCGCCCGCCGCGGGCTCGCTCGTGTGCCGCTTCCGGAGCGGGTAGGCCGGCAGGTCGGCGACCTCGTGGAGGACGAGCGGCCGGAGGTCCGGGTGGCCGGTCGGCTCGATCCCGAGCAGGTCGTGGATCTCGCGCTCGTCCCACTGGGCGGC
>CAYMBB010000108.1:0-6181 GCA_964388515.1 uncultured Anaerolineaceae bacterium | reverse complement strand
CGGTCGGCTCGATCCCGAGCAGGTCGTGGATCTCGCGCTCGTCCCACTGGGCGGCCGGCAGGATCGGCGTCAGCGAGGGATAGGTCGGCTCGTCCGCGGGCACGGCGGCGCGCAGGCGGGCGAGCCCGCCGTCGGGCAGTTCGAGCACGGCTTCGACCGCCAGGCCGGCACCATCGGCACGGGCAGCGGCGGCGCGGGCGGCGCGGGCGTCGCGGGCGCGGGCGGCGCGGGCGGCACGGGCGCCGGCAGCGCCATCCGCGCCACCGGCCGCAACCTCGAGGCCGGAGAGGTCGAGGCCGACGACCATGACCAGCCGGGCGCCGTGGTCGACCAGGCTGCCGGCGACCTTCGGCAGGGCAGCGGGCGGGAGGTGGCGGACGCCGTCGGTGTCGGCGGGATACGCCTCGAGCCCGACCGCCGGGCCTTCGCTGGCCGGGCGGTCACCGGCCGGGCGTTCGTCGGCCGGGCGCTCCCCCGCCGGGCGCTCCCCCGCCGGGCGCGTCGAGCGCTCGTTCAGCTCATCCACGGCCGCCTCCCAGCACCGCGACGACCGCGTTCAAGGCCGCCACGAGCGGTTCGGGCGTCCAGAGCCCGAGCGCCGCCACGATCAGGAGCGGCCCGCCCAGGCGGAGCGCGAACAGGGCACCCCGCCCGGCCGGCCCCGGCCTGGCGCCGGGCTCCCCGAACAGCAGCCGGCCGCCGTGGAAGGCGAGACCGGCGAACGTGAGCGCGAGGAGGAGCGCGGCGACGGCAGCGGCCAGGACGTAGCCGCGCTGGATGCCGCCCAGGACGATCGCGAACTCGCTGACGAAGATGCCCGATGGAGGGAGCCCGCCGAGGAGCACGACCCCGACGCCCGCGGCCCCGCCGGCCACCGGCGCCGCGGCGAGCGTGCCGCGCAGGCGGGCAAGGCTGCGCGTGCCGTACTGCTGGACGAGCTCCCCGCCCGACAGGAAGAGGGTCGCCTTGGTCAGCGAATGCAGTCCCATGTGGAAGACCGTGCCGAGCAGGGCGAGCGGACCGCCGAAGCCGATGCCGAGGGCCAGGACGCCCATGTGCTCGACGCTCGAGTAGGCCAGCAGCCGCTTGAGGTCGCCCTGGGCAACGAGGAACGGGAGCGCGACCGCGATCGTGAGCAGGCCGAAGAGGATGAGCAGGGTCGAGGGATAGGCCTCGCCGAGCGCGCCGGCCGTGACGAGCTCGAACCGGATCAGGGCGTACAGGGCCGCGTTCAGGGTCGCCCCGGAGAGCAGGGCGCTGATCGGGCTGGGCGCCTGGCTGTGGGCGTCCGGCAGCCAGGTGTGGAACGGCACGAGGCCCATCTTCGTCCCGTAGCCGACGAGCGCGAACAGGAAGGCGAGGCGGAGCAGGGCCGGGTTGAGGGCCGGTCCGACCGCCACCAGCCGGGTCCAGGAGAGGGCGTCGGAGGTCTCCCCGAGCGCCGGCACGGACGAGGCGTAGGCGAGCAGCGTGCCCAGGAGCGCGAAGCCGATCCCGATCGTGCCCAGGATCAGGTACTTCCAGGCCGCTTCGATCGCCTGGGTCGTGCGGACGAGGCCGACCAGCAGGGCGGACACGACCGTCGTCGCCTCGATCGCGATCCAGAGCAGGCCGAGGTTGTCGAGCAACGGGATCGCCGACAGACTGGCCAGGAAGGCCAGGAAGAGGGCGTAGTAGCGCTGCTCGTCGACCGGCCGCAGGGCGCCCCGTTCGAGCTCGTGGCGGAGGTAGCGCGGCGAGGCCGCGATCGCCAGCCCGGCCACGATCAGGGTCAGGGCCAGGATCCAGGCGCCCAGGGAATCGAGGACGACGAGCCCCCCGAAGGCACGCAGCGGCCCGCCGGCGAGGGCGACCCCGGTGAGGGCGAGACCGGCGACGACAGCCAGCCCGGTCGCCCCGAGCGCGAGCCGCGCCGCGTTCCGGGCCGGCCCGACGAGCACGAGCACCCCGGTCGCGAGCGGGACGACGGTGAGCGCGACGACCGCCAGCTCGTTCATCCGCGCAGGCTCCGCAGCTCGTCGGTCGAGAGCGAACCGACGGTCGCCAGCATCCGGCGGGCGTAGACCCAGACGACGACGATCGCCACGAGCAGGTCGAAGGCGACCCCGAGCTCGATCACGAGCGGCATGCCGTAGGTCAGGCTGAAGGCGGTCAGGGCCAGGCCGTTCTCGAACACGAGCAGGCCGACGACGATCGAGAGGGCCTTGCGCCGGGTCATCGCCACGAGCAGGCCGGTCAGGATCTCGGCCACCGCCGCCGGCAACGCCCGCGGCGCGTCGATCCGGCCGCCGAGCGCGGCCCCGTCGACCGCGGCGACGGCGACGAACACGATCAGGATCGCCACCACGAGCGAGCCGCGGGCCGGGAGGTAGGGGTGGCGCTCGACCCGGACCGGGCTCCGGCGCAGGATCCGGCCGAGGATGAGCGGCACGGCGATCCCCTTGACGCCGAGCGTGAGCAGCCCGCCCTCGACGAGGTCGGGCGACCCGGTCGAGAGCCCGACGACGAAGGCGGCCAGGGCGAGCAGGACCGACTGGACGGCGAGCAGCCAGATCGCCCGGCCGATCGAGCGGGTGTCCGCGATCAGCACCCCGACGAGCACGATACCGGCCGCGCTGGCGTCGAGCAGGTGCGCCGCGGAAACGAGATCGGGCGTCACGGGGCGAGCAGAAGTCGGGCGCCGAGACCGGTCAGGGCCAGGAGCGAGGCCAGGCCGAGCAGGTCGGGCAGGGCGAGGATGCGGGCCTTGGCGACGGTCGCATCGAGCAGGGCGAGGCCCTGGCCGACGAGGAACAGCTTGACCAGGCCCACCGCGAGCCCGACGAGCACCGCCAGCGGGGCGAGCTCGGTGGCCGCCCCGAACGGCAGGAAGACCGCCGTGAAGAGGGCGCCGAGCAGGACGAGCTTGATCTCCGAAGCGTAGACCAGGCTCGCGAGCGAGCGGCCCGAGAACTCGAGCAGCATCCCCTCGTGGATCATCGTCAGCTCGAGGTGCGTGTCGGGGTTGTCGACCGGCTGGTGGCCGGTCTCGGCCACCAGGATCACCCCGAAGGCGAGCGCGGCGAGAAGGTGCGACGGCCCGAGCAGGCCGATCCCGTGTTCGAGGCCGAAGAGGCTGATCGTGCCCAGGTCGCTCGACCCGGCCGCGATCGCCGCCCCGGCCAGGGCGAGCACGAGACCGGGTTCGGCCAGGGCCGAGATCGCCACGTCGCGGCTGCTGCCCATCCCGCCGAAGGCGCCGCCGGCGTCGAGCGCGGCCAGGGCGAGGGTGAAGCGGGCGAGGGCGAGGAGCCCGACGACGACGAACAGGTCACCCCAGCCGGCGAGCGGCGGCCGTCCGGTCGCGAACGGGACGAGGAGGGCCGCGACGACGATCGCGGCGAGGACGACGACCGGGGCGTAGCGGGTGACCGGACCGCTGGTGCTGCTCTCGACCGGACGCTTGGCCCACCACTTCGCGAGGTCCCGGTAGGGCTGGACGAGCGCCGGCCCGCGCCGGCCCTGGAGGCGGGCCTTCGTGCGCTTGATCGTGCCGGCGAGGAGGGGCGCGAGGCCGAGGAAGACCGCGAGCTGGAGGACGACGAGGGCGAGGGTCGGAAGTGCGTCGGGCGGGAGCACGGCGGGCGCCGGGGCGGAGAGCGCGGGTGCGTCGGGCGGGAGCACGCCCGGGGCGAGCACGGCGGCGAGGTTCATCGGGCCCACAGCAGAAGGGCGATCACGGCCACGACGGTGTAGGCGAGGTAGAGCTGGAGCGCCCCGCCCTGGAGTCGGCGGGCCGAGTCGGCCAGCCGGACCGACAGTTCGTGGGCCGGCCGGAAGACGCGGTCCTCGAGCACGAGGGTGACCTCGCTCCGGTACCGGATCGCGACCGGGAAGTGCGTACCGGGGTGATACTCGACCTCGATCTCGCGCTCGGGGACGAGGATCCGCCGGAAGAAGAGCCGGATCGGCTTGGCGAAGCTCGTCGCGTTGTACTCGAAGGCCGGCGCCGGGGCGATCCCGCAGGTCCAGGTGTCGACCCGCCGGAGGGCGCGCCGCCGGCGCAGGGTGAGCACGACGATGCCCCCCACGACGGCGAGCAGGAACCCGACGGCGAGGGCCGCATACGTCGCCCCGTGGCTCGTCGTCGGTGCCGAAGTGACCGCGGGCAGGCCGGCCGGAAGCGGCCCGGGAATGAGCGTCCGGGCGACCCCGACCAGGCTCTCGGCGACCGGGCCGGCGCCCAACCCGAGTCCGACGGAGGTCGCCGCGAGGAGGACGAGGGCGAGCCGGGCCGGACGGCGGGTCTCGTGAGCCGCGGCCGCGGCCGAGCTCCGCGGCAGGCCGAGGAAGGTGACCCCGGTCGCCTTCACGAAGCAGGCGACGGCGAGGGCGGAGGTCAGGGCGAGGGCGCCGATCGCCGCCGCGGCCACGAACCGGACGGCCGCCGGAACCGGCTCGGCGGCGGCCGAGCCGAGCAGGCCCTGGAAGACGAGCCACTCGCTGGCGAAACCGTTGAGCGGCGGCAGACCGCTGATCGCCGCCGCCCCGATCCCGAACGTGAGCGCCGTCACCGGCATCGCCCGAGCCAAGCCGCCCAGGCGGTTCAGGTCGCGCAGCCCGGTCGCCGAGAGGACGGCGCCCGCCCCCAGGAACAGGAGGCTCTTGAAGACCGCGTGGTTGAGCGAGTGGAAGAGAGCGGCCGCGAGCGCCAGGGCGGCGAGCGAACGCTCGCCATGGGCCGCCAGGACGAGGGCCGCCCCGAGCCCGAGCAGGATGATCCCGATGTTCTCGATGCTGTGGAAGGCGAGCAGGCGCTTGAGGTCGTGCTGCATGAGCGCGTAGAGCACGCCCAGGACCGCCGAGGAGGCGCCGGCGGCGAGGACGACGACCCCCCACCAGTCAGGTCCGCCGCCGAGGACGTCGACGACGATCCGGAGGAGCCCGTAGATCCCGGTCTTGATCATCACGCCGGACATCACGGCCGAGACGTGCGAGGGCGCGACCGGATGCGCCCGGGGCAGCCAGGCATGGAGGGGCAGCGTGCCTGCCTTCGTGCCGAAGCCGATGAAAGCGAGCACGAAGACCGCGTCGCGGAGCGCCGGGGAGAGGGTCGCGGCCGCCGCGCGCCAGGCGAGGAAGTCGAGCTGCCCGCCGGCGCTCGCCGCGAGCAGGCCGAAGGCGACCAGGAGCGCGACCGTGGCCAGGTGGGTCATCGCGAGGTAGAGATAGCCGGCCGAGAGGACCTGGCCGGTGGGCCGCAGCCCGACCACGAGGACGGCCGAGAGGAGGGCCATCGACTCCCAGGCGAGCAGGAACGAGAACGCATCGCGGGCGCCGAGCACGAGGAGCATGCTGCCCAGGAAGAGCGGGTAGCCCGCCGACTCGATCCGCGAGCGGGGCGGGTGGCCGACGACCGACAGCGAGGCCGCGCCCGAGGTGATCCCGAGCGCGACGAGGAAGACGGCCGACAGCCCGTCGTAGCGGACGGCGAGGGGCACGAAGCCGAGGACGTTCCCCGCTCCGGCTTCGAACGTCCCCTGGGCGAGCAGGATGACGAGGCCCAGGCCGAGGACGGACGCCCCGGCGAGCGCCGACAGGATCGGTGTCAGGCGCGCCAGGCGGCGTCCGCCGACCGGCGCAAGCGCGGCCACGGTGAGCGCGAGGAGCGATGCGTACCAGAGCCAGGCGCCGGTTCCGGGGACGCTCAGAGCGGGCGTGGCGATCACGAAGGCAGCTCACCTCGAGGCGGTCAGGGCGGAGGCGGTTAGGGTGCCACCGACCGTCGCCGGGGCGCTTGGGCAACCAGTATATCCAAGAAACCAGAGATTGCAGAATGTGGCCGGATGCTGCGCGGGTGTAGGTGGCGACGGGGACGGCGGCCGAGCGGAGGGCGGAACGTTGGTCGGCGGCGGCCGGCGGTTTGGTCGGCGGCTCGGCGCGGCGACCTGGTTGGGGGTCCGGTCGGCTCCTGCGCGAGATTCCTTCGAGTTCGTACTTCGATTTCGAAGCATCTGTGTGCGGGAGACGTTCCGCCCGGACCGCGCCCGCTCGACTGCTTGACGGCGATACATACACGACCTATCGTATGTATCAGGCCGCAGACCCGGACAGGCGGCCGGACGCGCCGCGCTGCAGCAGAACGGCCTGCGAAACCGGAACCAGACTGGAGAACGAGACCATGACCTCGCCCATCGTGTAC
>CAYMBB010000107.1:0-7975 GCA_964388515.1 uncultured Anaerolineaceae bacterium | reverse complement strand
TGGTCGGGACGTGGATGAGCGGCAGGCCGCGCAGGTAGGTCGCGGCCAGGAAGCCGGCCGTGTCGCCGAGCGCCCCGCCGCCGATCGCCACGAGCGGCTCGCCGCGCTCCACCCGCAGCCGGGCCAGCTCCCGCGCGGCCGCCTCGACGAACGACAGCCGCTTCGCCGCCTCGCCCTGGGGGAGCATCACCCGGACGACCGGCAGTCCGCTCGCTGCAAGCTCGGCTGCCAGCGCCTCGCCGGCTGCGGTCCAGGCGCCGGGCTCGGAGACGAGGATCGCCCGGCGGGCCTCGAGGCGGGCCAGCGTCTCGGTCACCCCGCTCGCCGCGATCCGGTCGCCGATGACGACCTGGCCGATCCCGGTCCGCGCCCGCAGGAGCATCGCCGCGGCCGCCGGCCCGGCCTCGGCCAGGCGCTCCACGGCGGCGACGACGTCGGGCAGTTCCCCGATGCCGCTCACCCGGTGGGCGGCCGCGTAGAAGCTCTCCCTGGCCGCGGCCAGGCTCCGGACAGCCCCGATCGGGTCCCGCCCGGCCAGGAGCGGACGCTCGTGCGGGCTGCGCCGAAGTCGCTGGGCGACGACCTCGGGCCGGACGTCGAGCCAGACCGCCAGCCGGCCGCGATAGAGCCGCCAGCGGTTGCGCGGATCGATCACCGCTCCGCCGCCGGTGGCCACGATCCGGCGCACCGATCGCCCCGGGTCGGCCGGACCGAGGGCAAGGACGGCCCGGCGCTCGCGATCCCGGAACCCGGCCTCGCCTTCCTCGGCGAAGAGCTCGGGGATGCTCCGCCCGGCATCGGCCACGATCGTCTCGTCGAGGTCGACGAGCGTCGCGTCGTGCCGATGGGCAAGCCGCCGGGCGACGACGCTCTTGCCGCTGCCGGGGAGGCCGACCAGGACGATCTCCATCGGCCGCCTCAGTCGTCCCCGCCGGAGCCGGCCTCGGCCCCGCCATCCTCGGCCGCGCCCGGCTCGGCGTCGGCCGCGCCCGGCTCATCGCCGGCGGCGGACCCGCCCCGCCCCTCGACCGGCCGGGCGCCGGTTCGTCCGCCCGGCCACGGCGGTTCGGGTGCCCGAGCGATCCGGGCCCGGTAGCGTTCGAGGTTGTCGCGGGTCTCGTCGAGCGAGTCGCCACCGAACTTGGCCAGGACGAAGTCGAGCAGGGTGAGCAGGACCATCGCCTCGCCCACGACCCCGGCCGCGGGGACGACGCTGATGTCGCTTCGCTCGTAATGCGCCTTGGCGACCGGTTCGCCGGTCACGAGGTCGGCCGACGGGAGCGGACGGGCAAGCGTCGAGATCGGTTTCACGGCACCCCGGACGACGATCGGCTCGCCGTTCGAGACGCCCCCGGTCAGCCCCCCGGCGTTGTTCGTGCGGTGGATCCAGCGGCCGTCGTCGGTCCGTCGCTCGATGACGTCGTGCACGGCGGAGCCGAAGCGTCGCGTCTGCTCGAAGCCGAGCCCGAACTCGACCCCCTTGACGATGTTGATGCTCATGACCGCCGCCGCGAGCGCGGCATCGAGGCGCCGATCCCAGTGGACGTAGCTGCCGAGCCCGACCGGCACGCCCCGGGCGACGACCTCGAACACGCCCCCCACCGTGTCGCCGTTCGCGCGCGCCTCGTCGATCCGGGCGATCATCCGCGCCTCGGCCTCCGGGTCCGGGCAGCGGAGCGGGCTGGCGTCTGCTTCCTCGCGCGTCCGCGTGCAGCGGGCCGGATCGACCGCCACCCCGCCGACCTCGGCCGAGAACGACCAGACCTCGATCCCGAGCTGCTCGAGGAACGCCCGGGCGACGGCGCCGGCGGCCACCCGGGCGGCGGTTTCGCGCGCCGAGGCGCGCTCGAGCACGTTCCGGACGTCGTTGAAGCCGTACTTCAGCGCTCCCGCGAGGTCCGCGTGCCCCGGCCGGACGCGGGTGACGGGGAGCGCCCGGCGGTTCCCCTCGGCGGCGGTCGCTTCGAGCTCGGCGGCCTCCTCGTCGGAGAGCGGCGCGACCTGCATGGTCCGCGTCCAGTTCTCCCAGTCCCGGTTCCGGACGAGGAGGAGGATTGGCGAGCCGAGCGTGCGCCCGTGGCGGACGCCGGCCAGGATCTCCGCCCGGTCGTGCTCGATCGCCTGGCGTGCGCCCCGGCCATAGCCACGCTGGCGCCGCGCCAGGTCGACCGCGATCTGCTCCTCGGTCAGGGGCAGCCCGGCCGGGATCCCCTCGAGCGTGGCGCTGAGCGCCTGCCCGTGCGACTCGCCGGCGGTCAGGAAGCGGAACGAGCCCACGTCAGCCCGGCGTGCCGCCCGTGCCGGCCGGCGTCCCGGACGCAGCCGGTTCCGCCCCGGCCGGCTCGCCCTCGGCCGAGCGGATCCCGCCGGCACGTGCTTCGACCAGCTTCTGGTGCATCAGCTCGAGCGGCGCCGACTGGCCCGTCCAGAGAGTGAAGGCGGCCGCGCCCTGGTGGAGGAGCATCAGCTCGCCGTCCATGACCGTGCACCCGGCCGCCTCGGCATCGCGCAGGAGCTGCGTCCGCCGGTAGATGAGATCGAGCACGAGCAGGTCGGGCGGGATCAGCTCGCCCGGGATCGGGCTCTCGTCGCCCTGGAGGCCGATCGAGGTCGCGTTGATCAGGACCTTCGTCCTGGCGAGCTCGGCCTCGATCACCGACTCGTGCCAGGGCATCGCCCTGAGTTCCATGTGCGCGGCGCTCCGGCCGAAGTGACGGACGAGCGCCTCGGCCCGGTGGAGATGGCGGTTGAAAACGATCACCCGCTGGAAGCCTTCGGTGATCAGCCCGTGGACGACCGCGCGCGCCCCTCCGCCGGCGCCCAGGACCACCGCCTGGCGGGGCATCTTCTGCTTGCCGACCAGCCGGTCGAGGGCAACCTTGAAGCCCGGCACATCGGTGTTGTGCCCGATCAACCGCTTGCCCTCCCGGGTGATCGTGTTCACGGCCCCGGTCGCGTGGGCATCCTCGGTCAGCCGATCGACGAGCGGGACGACCCGCTCCTTGTGGGGGATCGTGACGTTGGCGCCGAGGAACTCGTCCGTCCTGAGCTGGGCGATCGCGTCGGCCAGCTGGGCGGGTGTCCGGTCCCAGAGCTCGTACCTGGCGTCGATGCCGAGGGCGTCGAAGGCGGCCTGCTGCATCGCCCCCGAGAGCGAATGGGAGACCGGGTGGCCGATCAGGACCACGCGCTTCGTCATGCTCGCACCCCTTCGAGTTCACTGAAGAAGCCCGGGTAGGAGATCGAGGCGCAGTCCGGCCGGCGGACGATCGTCTCTCCCCGGGCGATGAGGCCGGCCACCGCGAACGTCATCGCCAGCCGGTGGTCGTCGTGGCTCTCGGTGATCGCGCCGGTCAGGACCCGCGGACCGGTGACGCGCAGATCGTCGCCCGCCACCTCGACCCGTGCCCCGAGCGCGGCCAGGCCGGCCGCGATGCCCGCGATCCGGTCCGACTCCTTGTGCCGCAGCTCGCCCGCGCCACGGATGAGCGTCGTCCCGTGGGCCTGGCTGGCGGCGAGGCAGAGGACCGGGATCTCGTCGATCGCGGCGGCGACGTCGGCCGGCCCGAGCTCGATCGCCTCGAGGCGACTGCTCGTCACGACGAGCTCGGCCAACGGTTCGCCGACGCCGTCGTCCGGGCGTGCGGTTCGCTCCTCGATCCGGGCCCCCATGCGTCGAAGGATGTCGATCACCGCGCGGCGGGTCGGGTTGACGCCGACGTCGCGGATCGTCAGCTCCGCGTCCGGGTGGACCGCTCCGGCCACCAGCCAGAAGGCGGCAGCCGAGACGTCCCCGGGTACCCGCTCGTCGATCGCTTGCACCGGCACTCCTCCCTCGACGCTCCACGCCACCCCGTCCGGCGCTCCCGACGTTCCCGCCACCGCGCGCGTGACGGGGACGCCGCGCGCCCGCAGCATCCGCTCGGTGTGATCGCGGGTTGCGACCGCCTCGCGGACCGTCGTCCGCCCGTCGGCTCGCAGCCCGGCCAGCAGGATCGCCGACTTCACCTGCGCACTCGGCACGGGCGTCGCGACGTCGATCGCCCGGAGCGGGGTGCGGCCGACCACGGTCAGCGGAGGAAGGGAGTCGTTCCGGCGGGCACTGAGCACGGCGCCCATCGAGCGCAGCGGTTCGATGATACGGGCGACCGGCCGGCGGCGCAACGACGCGTCCCCGTCGAGGACGGCGTACATCGGCAGCCCGGCGATCAGGCCGGCGGTCAGCCGGAGGCTCGTCCCCGAGTTCCCGCAGTCGAGGACCCCGTCCGGCTCGACCAGGCCGTCCGCCCCGGGCGAGACGACGAGGTAGTCGACCGTCCGGCCATCCTCGCGCAGCCGCTCGACCCGGACACCGAGACAGCCGACGATGCCCGCCGTCGAGCGGACGTCGGCGCCGTCCCCGGCCGCCTCGATCCGGCTCTCGCCCGCGGCCAGGGCGGCGAGCAGGAGGGCCCGGTGGCTGATCGACTTGTCCCCGGGCAGCCGGATCTCACCCCGCAGCCGGGCGGCCGGACGGACGGTGGCCCCGTCGGCCGGGGCAGGTCGGTTGCTCGCCCGGGTCGGCGTGTCCGCAGCCCGGGGCTCGTCTCGCCCCACCGTCAGTGCTTGCTCGCTGTCCCGCCGACCCCCAGGGCGGCCGTCGGCAGGACCGGGTCGCCGTGGAGGTGGCGCACGTGCTCGTGGATCGGGCGGAGGGCGGTCATCATCGAGGCGAAGCTCTCGAACGTGAGCTGCTGCTCGGCGTCGGACAGGGCCTCCTCGGGACGCGGGTGGACCTCGACCATGATCCCGTCCGCTCCGACCGCCACCGCGGCCAGGGCGAGCGGCTTGACCAGCCAGCGCTTCCCCGTCGCGTGGGACGGATCGATGATCACCGGCAGGTGGGTGAGGTGGTGGAGGAGCGGCACGGCGGCGATATCGAGCGTGTTCCGGGTGTACGTCTCGAAGGTCCGGATTCCGCGCTCGCACAGGATCACGTTCGGGTTGCCGGAGCTGACGATGTACTCGGCGGCCATCAGCCACTCCTCGATCGTGGCCCCGTAGCCGCGCTTGAGCATCACCGGCCGCTGGACCCGCCCGACCGCCGTCAGGAGCGAGTAGTTCTGCATGTTGCGGGTGCCGATCTGGAGGATGTCCGCGTACTCCTGGACGATGTCGACCTGGCTCGGCTCCATGACCTCGGTGATCACCGGCAGGCCGGTCCGCTCGCGCGCCTCGGCCAGGTAGCGCAGGGCCTCGACGCCCAGGCCCTGGAAGCTGTACGGGCTCGTGCGCGGCTTGAAGGCCCCGCCGCGCAGGATCGTCGCTCCGGCCGACCTGACCGCGTCGGCGGTCTCGAACAGCTGCTCCCGGCTCTCGACCGAGCACGGTCCGGCCATGACCGTCAGCGACCCGTCGCCGATCAGCGTATCGAGGACCCGGATCACGGTGTCCTGGGGATGGAACTCACGCGAGGTGAGCTTGAACGGGCGGCTGATCGGGGTGACCGAGTCGACGCCGGGCAGCGCCGCCAGCTGGCTCATCAGGCGGGCCTTCTGGCCACCCACCTCGCCGACCACGGCGATGACCACGTGGTCGCCGGACAGGTGCTCGAACGGTGTCAGGCCCTCGGCGAGGATGTGGCTCTTCACGCCGTTGACCTCCGCCTCGCCGGCGTCGATCCCCATCACCACGAACATCGCGTGTCGTCCTCTCTCTCGATCGCGGCTCCGCCGCGGGGGCCGGCCCGGTCGGCAGCGTCGGGGCCGAGCTGGGCCAAAGAAAAAAGCAGAGGTCGCAACCTCTGCTTCATCCCGGCACGACCCGTGCTCCCGAGGCCCCTGCCCCGGGAACGATCATGCCGGGCTGTCGTAAAAGAAGGTGTGTTGCATGTGCGTGCCGGGACCTTATCCGAGCGGCCGGTCCGGTGTCAATTCGCGCCCCCATTCCGCGGCCAGCCAGTGAACCGGTCGCCCACCGAGCGGCCGGCGACACTGACACTGGCGTCGACCCGCCGCAGGTCGGACCCTTCCCCCGTGCTAGAATCGCCGCCGCTGCTCGACGGAGAGGTCGCATAGCGGTCTAGTGCAGCGGTTTGCTAAACCGCCAGGTGGGGTAACCTGCCTCGAGGGTTCGAATCCCTCCCTCTCCGCCAGCCGATCCGGCTGGCGAACAGCGATGCGCGCGCCCGTAGCTCAGTGGATAGAGCGTCAGGTTGCGGACCTGAAGGCCGTGAGTTCGAGTCTCGCCGGGCGCGCCACCCCCATCGCGCTCATCCGAATCCCTGGCTGATCGAGGAGGCGCCCGTTGGAGCGGATCGGTTTCGTCGGCCTGGGCACGATGGGCTCGGCGATGGCGGGCCACCTCGTTCGGGCCGGCCATCCGGTTGTCGTCTGGAACCGCAGCCCCGGCCGGGCGGAACCGCTCGTCGCGCTCGGGGCGACGGAGGCGGCCAGCCCCGCGCAGCTTGCCGCGGCCTCCGACATCGTCGTCCTCTCGGTCTCGGACACCCCCGACGTCGAGATGATCCTGTTCGGTCCTCAAGGCGTGGCCGAGGGGGCCGCGCCGGGCACGCTGGTCATCGACACCTCGACGATCTCGCCATCGGCCACCCGCGCCTTTGCTGACCGCCTGGCGGGGCAGGGGATCGACCTCGTCGATGCGCCCGTCTCGGGCGGCTCCGAAGGTGCCCAGAAGGCGACGCTCACGATCTTCCTGGGCGGCACGCCGGCGGCGGTCGCGCGGGCGCGCCCGATCCTCGAGCGGCTCGGCCGGACGATCACCCACTTCGGCCCGCCGGGCAGCGGCCAGGCGGTCAAGGCCGTCAACCAGGTCGTGATCGCCGGTGTCTACCTCGCGGTCGCCGAGGGCCTCGTGCTGGCGCTGAAGGCCGGGCTCGATCCGGAGCAGGTCGTCTCAGCCCTCGGCGGCGGCGTCGCCGGCAGCTGGATCCTCGCCAACCGGAGCGCGAAGATGATCGCCAACGAGTACCCGCTCGGCTTCCGGACCTCGCTCCACCTCAAGGATCTCGGGATCGCCCTGGCGATGGCCCGCGAGCTCGGCGTCGTCCTGCCGGTCGCCGCCCTGACGGCCCAGTTCGAGAACGGCCTCGTCGCCCGCGGCTTCGGTGACGAGGACATGTCGAACCTGGCGCGCGTGATCCGGGAGCTCTCGGGGCTCGACTGACGGCCCGGCCGACACGGCCCGGCCGACACGGCCCGGCCGCCGTTCCGGGGCCTGCCTTCTCCGCTCGCCCGTCGGCGGGCGAACGCTAGCCGGGCCCGACCTCGGCCGCCGCGGCGGTCAGCAGGAGCGGGTGACCGAGCCGGTTGGCATACGTCGGGCGATAGCGGTTCATGTCGTAGGCTGTCGCGACGTCGATCACGCGTGGACCAAGGCCCGGCTCGGGCAGGTGCGTGTGGGCGTACTTGCCGTCCCGGATCGCCACCATCCGGCCCGTCACGCCGTCGCGGATCAGGTCCATGGCCACGTTGGCGAAGGTGATCGCGACCATCTGATCGAGCGAGTCGGCCTCACCGCTCCGGAGATCGTAGGTCAGCTCGCTGGCGACCGTGTCCTCGCCCGTCCGCGCCTTCAGTTCGTTGGCCAGGACCTCGGCGATGTTCGCCTTGTGGCGGTGCCCGAACGCGTCCGGCTCGCCCGTCTCGGCGATCGCGCCCCCCTTCCAGATCGCGCCCTCGGCGGCGATCACGAAGGCGTAGCGGCTCGGGTTGTTCCTCTTGTCCTCGATGAGCAGCTCGAACAGGTGCTGGAGGTCGAACGGCGCCTCCGGGATCAGGCAGCGGGCGGAGGTGACGTAGGCGGTGTAGAGCGCCGAGAAGCCGGCGTCGCGGCCGAAGATCCGGAAGAACCCGATCCGTTCGTGCGAGCCAAGGGTCGTGCGCTGGCGGTTGATCAGCTCCTTGGCCCGCGTGATCGCCGACGAGAAGCCGATGCAGTACTCGGTGCCCTGGACGTCGTTGTCCATCGTCTTCGG
>CAYMBB010000106.1:5370-8002 GCA_964388515.1 uncultured Anaerolineaceae bacterium | reverse complement strand
CCCCTCGGTCAGGCGACCCCCGCCGGCAGGCGCTCCGCGTCGATCGACCTGGTCGCCGGGTGCCAGCGCGGGGGCTGGAAGCGGCGCAGCCGGAGGGCGTTCGAGACGACCGTCACGCTCGAGAGGGCCATCGCCGCGGCGGCGATGATCGGGTCGAGCAGGATGCCGGTGAACGGGTAGAAGGCACCGGCCGCAAGCGGGATCAGGGCCACGTTGTAGGCGAACGCCCAGAACAGGTTCTGCTTGATGTTGCGCAGCGTTGCCCGGGAGAGCGCGATCGCGGTCACCAGGCCGCGCAGGTCGCCGCTCATCAGGGTGACCGCCGCCGACTCGATGGCGACGTCGGTCCCGGTGCCGATCGCGATCCCGACGTCGGCCTGGGCGAGCGCCGGCGCGTCGTTCACGCCGTCGCCGACCATCGCCACGAGCTTGCCTTCGGCCTGCAGCCGGCGCACCTGGGCCGCCTTCTCGTCGGGCCGGACGTCGGCGAGCACCCGCTCGACGCCCGCCTGGCGCGCGATCGCCCGGGCGGTCGTCTCGTTGTCGCCGGTGAGCATCACGACCTCGAGTCCAAGGCGGTGGAGCTCGGCCACCGCGGCCGCCGATCCCGGCTTGAGGGTGTCGGCGATCGCGATCACGGCGACCGCCCGACCGTCGATCGCGGCGAAGACAGGGGTCTTGCCCGAGGCGGCGAGCTCCTCGGCCGTCTCGCGCAGCCGGCCGAGGTCGACACCGTCAGCCTCCAGGTAGGCGGGCCGGCCGACGAGCACCCGCCGACCTTCCACCGTCGCCGCGATGCCCTGGCCGGAGACGGCTTCGAAGGCGTCCGCGCCGGCGATCTCGAGCGAACGCTCCTCGCGGGCGAAGCGGACGATCGCCTCGCCGAGCGGATGCTCGGAGCCGTGCTCGGCGGCGGCCACCAGTCGGACGACCTCGTCCTCGTCGGGCGATTCGTCGGCCCGGATCACATCCGTCACCCGCGGGCGCCCCTCGGTCAGCGTGCCGGTCTTGTCGAGGATGACCACGCGAACCTTGTGCAGGCGCTCGAGGGCCTCGGCGTTGCGGAAGAGGACACCGTTCTCGGCGCCCTTCCCGGTGCCGACCATGATCGAGGTCGGCGTGGCGAGGCCGAGCGCGCACGGGCAGGCGATGATCAGGACCGCGACCGTGTTCAGGAGCGCCAGGTTGAACGAGGGCTGCGGCCCGAGGACGAACCAGGCCACGAAGGTCAGGGCGGCGATGGCGAGGACGGCCGGCACGAAGTAGCCGGTGACGACGTCGGCCAGGCGCTGGATCGGCGCCTTGCTCCCTTGCGCCTCCTGGACGAGCCGGACGATCTGGGCCAGGACGGTGTCACGCCCGACCCGCGTCGCCTCGAAGCGGAACGCGCCGGAGGCGTTCAGCGTGCCACCGATCACCTCGTCGCCGGGCCGCTTCGTCACCGGCATGCTCTCGCCGGTGACCATGCTCTCGTCGACCGACGAGGAACCTTCGAGGACGATGCCGTCGACCGGCACCTTCTCGCCCGGTCGGACGAGGATGAGATCGCCCACGACGACCTCCTCGACCGGGATGTCGCGCTCGAGACCGCCACGGACCACTCGCGCCGTGCGCGGCTGGAGCCCGATCAGCTTGCGGATGGCGTCCGAGGTGTGGCTCCGGGCGCGCGCCTCGAGGAACCGGCCGAGGAGGATGAGCGTGATGATCGCCGAGGAGGTGTCGAAGTAGAGCGGCGGAACACCCTCGCTGGCCAGGCCTGCGGCCCGGAAGAAGTCAGGGACGAAGATCGCCGCGAGGCTGTAGAGGTACGCGGCCGAGGTGCCGACGGCGATCAGCGTGTTCATGTCGCTCCCGCCGTGCCGGAGGACCTTCCAGGCACCGCGGTAGAACGGCCAGCCGGCGTAGAACTGGACGGGCGTCGCGAGCGCGAGCTGGAACCAGGGATCGTTCAGGAACGCCGGCAGGAATGGGGCGACCGTCATCCTGGCCAGTCCGCCCAGGATCGGGATCGTGAGCAGGGCGGCGATGATCAGGCGCCGGCGGGTGTCGGCCAGGTGACGCTGGGCGAACGTCCGCTCCTCGGCCGGGCGTACGGCCTCCCCCTCGGAGGGGCGGGCAATCGCGGGCGCGGCACCCGCTGCGGCGGCACGCTCCGACGCGGCCGCCGCGGCTCCGCCGGAGATCGCCGCTGCCTGGAGCGGGGCACCGTCGAGCCGGAGCTTGGCCTCGTAGCCGGCCGCCTCGACGGCGGCGATGATCTGCTCGACCGTCACGGTCGGGCGGGCGACGACCGTGGCCCGCTCGGTCGCCAGGTTCACGTTCGCCTCTTCCACCCCGTCGACCTTGCGCAGGTAGCGCTCGATCCGGTTGACGCACGAGGCGCAGGTCATCCCCTCGACGTCGAGCGAGATCGTGCGCGGGCTCTCGACCGGCGTCGGGGCCTCCGGCGAAGCTGGCCCTCCGCTCACCTCGACCAGGTCGAGACGGGGCTCGTACCCCGCCGCCTCGATCGCCGCGGCAAGCTTGTCGATCGTCACCTTGTCCGGATCGAAGCGAATGCTGGCCGACTCGGTGGCGAGGTTCACGTTCGCCTCTTCCACCCCGTCGACCTTGCGCAGGTAGCGCTCGATCC
>CAYMBB010000106.1:0-5270 GCA_964388515.1 uncultured Anaerolineaceae bacterium | reverse complement strand
GCTGCCGGGGCGTGCCCGGGCATGATACGACAAGTCCGTAGTGGCACCCGCCTGCCGCGCCCGGCGGTCGTGCTCGTCCGCGGCGTCGCCCGCGTGCCGCGCGCCGACCGGGCCGCTACCGCGAGGACGGATCCGGCACGGCTCGGGGCCTCGGCTGCGGCATTCGCCCGATTCGTTCTGCCCGGCACGACATCCGTGGCAGGAATGCGCCTCGGCAGACCCGCCTTCAGCCCGCGCGGCCTCGAAACCGGCGGTTGGTCGCGCTGGGAAGAACGACCTTCGAGCGCACGCGATGGGGGCCCTGGAACGGGCCGTTTGTTGCGCGGCGAAGAACGGGAAAGGGGTTGGGAGCTGCCGGGAAGGGGGTTGGGAGCCGCCGCGGAACCGTCGGCGCTGCCGAGGAAGCTTTGGAGCCCCACCGAGGAACCGTCGGAGCTGCCGGCGCCACCCTCCACACCCGCTCAGGACCCGAGCGCCGCCTCGAGCTCGGCCGCGGTCGGCATCCCCTCGCGGGCCCCGGCCCGGGTCGTGGCCAGGGCGCCCGCGACGACCGCCCGGCGGATCGCTTCCTCGAGCGAGCGTCCGGACGCCAGGGCCGCGGCGAGGGCCCCGTTGAACGCGTCGCCGGCTCCGGTCGTGTCGAGCGGGCTGACCTTGAACGCCGGCACGTCGATCGGCTCGTCGGGCCGCTCGGCCGGGACGAGCAGCGCCCCCGACGAGCCGAGCGTGACGATCACCGCCTCGCCGACCCCGGGACCCTCGGCGCTCGGCTCGATCAGCTCCCGCGCCAGGCGCGCCGGGTCCTCGCCCGCCTCGTGGCGCCGCCCGGTGCGTCGGGTCTCGGCCGCCGCGAGCACCGAGAGCTCGCTCCGGTTCGGGGTGAGGAGGTCGGCCAGGCCGAGCGTCGAGCGGTCCAGCCCGGCGGCCGGGGCCGGGTTGAGGATCGTCCGCGCGCCCTCGGCCCGGGCGATCCGGAGCGCCTCGCGGACGGTCGCGGTCGGGATCTCGTGGCTGACGAGGACGACGTCGCCGCGCAGCGAGCCCAGCCGCTCGAGCGCCTCGCGGACGGTCGCGCCATCGAGCAGGCCGTTCGCCCCGGAGGCGACCGCGATCAGGTTCTCGCCCTGGCCGTCGACGAGGATGAGCGCGACCCCGGTCGCCTGGCCGGGGATCGTGCGCACGGCGCTCGTGTCGACGCCCTCGCGCTCCAGGGCCTGGCGCGCCTCGCGCCCGAAGGCGTCGTCACCGAGCGCGCCGATGAACAGGGTGGGACGCCCGAGCCGGGCGGCGGCGACCGCCTGGTTCGCCCCCTTGCCGCCGTCGTGGCGCTCGAAGACACCGCCGGTGACCGTCTCCCCGGGCGCGGGCAGGCGCTCGGCCCGCAGGACGAGATCGACGTTGACCGACCCGACGACGACGACCCGACCGCTCATCGATCCCTCCGAGGACGCCCGCGACCCGGCGGCTCAGCCGGTGATGAACTCCCCGCCGTCGACGCCGATGACGTTGCCGGTGACGAAATCGAACCCGTCGCCCGAGAGGGCGACGATCGCGTCGGCCACGTCCTGGGTCGTCGTCATCCGGCCCATCGGGTTGCGCCGGACGCTCGCCTCGATGATCGCCTCGTGCTCGGGGATCTTCATCAGGGCCGGGGTCAGCGTGACCCCGGCCCTGATCGCGTTGACCGTGACCCCGCTGCCGCGGCGGGCAAGCTCCATCGCCAGCTGACGGACGTGCGACTCGAGCGCCGCCTTGGCCGAGCTGACCGCGCCGTAGGTCGGGACGACGCGGGTCGAACCCTCCGAGGTCATCGCAAAGATCTTCGAACCCGGCTCGAGGAAGCCGCCTCGGTAGAGGTCCTGGACCCAGTACACGAGGCTGTTGGCCATGACGTCCTGGGTCATCTCCATCTGCTTGCGACTGATCGCCTCCTTGGGGTCGTCGGCGATGAACGGGAGCAGGCTGCCGAAGGCGAGCGAGTGCATGACGACCCGGAGGTACGGATGACGGCCCTCGGCCCGGCTCCGGTCGAAGCGCGCGGCGAGCGTCCTAAGCGCCTCGGCGCGCTTCTCGTCATCGGCCGCGTTCATGTTGATGAAGAGCGCCTCGGAGCCGGCGGCGGCGATCGCAGCCTTCACCTCCTCGACGTGGGCGAGCGCAGCGCGGAAGTCGAGGTGGATGCCGGCGATCCGGTAGCCGGCCCGGGCGAGCGCGATCGCAGTCGCCTCGCCCATACCGCTCGAGGCGCCAAGGATGAGCGCCCAGCGCTCGCGGTCGTCGGTCATCGGGTGCCTCCAGAGCTGTCGTCGCCGGGTGGCCGGCCGTCGCCGGTCGGCGGCTTCGTCGTGCGTCGGTCGGATCGGCCGAGTCTAGCAGCGCGCGGAGGCCGGGGCCCCGGTCCGGAACCGGAGCGGCGCCCTGGGGCCGGTTCCGGGTTGCCGCAGCACGATGCCCTGGTCAGCGACCTGCCCGTCGGCCGCGACTAGTGTGCGCCGCCCTCGCGGAGCGGCAGGACCAGGGCCGCAAGGGTGAACACGAGCGCACCAAAGGCGAGGACGCCGAGGACGATCAGCCACTCCACGAGCGACGGCGCGTACCAGTAGCTCGTGATGAACGACAGCTGGCCGGCCGTGTACTCCCCGATCGACAACCCCGGCGGGAACTCGATCAGCGGGTAGCTCAGGCCGTTGAGGACGATGTTCAGGCGATGGACGAGGATGCCGATGATGGCCAGGATGCTCATCGCAGCGACGATGGCCGGACTGGCCCGCAGTCGTCTCCGGGCGAGGACGAGGAACGGCACGAGCAGACCCGCCACGACCTCGAACAGGAACAGCGGAGCGTACGGTCCGGCGAGCATCCGGCGGATCGGCTCCGACTCGAACGCCGCGCCCGGATAGGCGGCGGTCAGCGTCTCGCTGAAGACGAAGAAGGCCTCGACCGTGATGAACACCGCGAGCAGGCCGCCCAGGTACGCGACGAGGTCGTCCTCGAACTCGAGCCGGCGCAACCGGCGCAGGACGAGGGCGAGCAGGATCACCAGGGCGAGCCCCGAGACGAGGGCGGACGAGACGAAGAGCGGGGCCATGATCGCCGAGTACCAGAACCCGCGCGAGATCTGGAGCCCGAAGATCCAGGCCGTGATCGAGTGCAGGAGGACGGCCGCCGGCAGGGCCACCCAGGCCAGGGCGCCCTTGACCCGCTCGTCACGCTGGACCGAGGCTTCCGAGACGCTCGTCCCGAAGGCCAGCGGCGAACCTGCCCGGGCGAGGTCGGCGCGCGTGTACAGCCACGTGTAGAGCGCCGAGAGCGTGAAGTAGATCGTCACGATCGCGATGTCCCAGATCATCGGCGAGGTCAGGTTCGGGTAGCGGAACAGGTGCCAGATCCGCTCGGGACGTCCGATGTCGGGGAGCAGGAACAGGGCGGCCAGCATGATCGCCACGGTCGCCTCGAGAACGGCCAGGCGAACGATCGGCTTGAAGCGGGTCACGCCGAACAGCCGGCCCGCCGAGGCGACGATCAGACCGCCGGCCGAGAGACCGACGAAGAACATGAAGAAGAGGATGTACTGGCCCCACATCACGACGTTGTTGAGCGCCGTGACCGACAGGCCGTACTGCATCTGGTAGCCCCACGCGGCGAGGCCGACCAGGACGAGGGCGAGGAGCAGGCTCAGCCAGGCAAGCAGCGGCCGGTTCAGGCGGCCGGCCGGTGCGGCCTCGCCGGTCGGCTGGGAGATCGCGCCCGCGCTCACAGCTTCCTCCTTCGTCGCGGCGCCAGGTAGTGCACCTTGGGCTGCGTGCCTCGATCCTCGAGCAGGCGCTCACCCTCGCGATCGCGGATGAGGGTGGAGACCCGGCTGTCCGGATCGTTGAGGTCGCCGAACACGCGCGCCCCCTCCGGGCACGACCAGACGCACGACGGCACCTGGCCGTCCGTGATCCGGTGGACGCAGAACGTGCATTTCTCCACCGTTCCGATCGGCCGGGCGGCGACCATCCCGGTGTCGAAGTCCGTCGGGCGGGCCGGCGCACCCCAGTTGAAGACGCGCACCCCGTACGGGCAGGCGATCATGCAGTAGCGGCAACCGATGCAGCGCTCGTTGTCCTGCATCACGATGCCGTCGTCGCGGTGGTAGGTCGCACCGACGGGGCAGACCTTGACGCACGGCGCGTTGTCGCAGTGCTGGCAGGCGAGCGGCAGCCACTGCAGCTCGTGGCGCCCGCCGACCATCGTCGGCGTGTCGAGCGCCTCGCCTTCGCTCAGGATCCGGTTCCACCACATCCCGAGCGGGACGTCATTCTCCGACTTGCAGATGACCGCGCACGACCAGCAGCCGACGCAACGTTCCTGGTCGACGACCATCCCCCAGCGAGGTCGGTCGGAGTGCGGACCGATCTCGCCGTAGGCGCGCGACGCCTCCGGGAGGGCCTCGATCGGTGAGACAGGCTCAGGCACGGGCGCCCTCCTCCACTCGCCGGACCTCGCACCGGCAGTCCTTCCAGCCGGTCGAGGGCGACCACATGTTGGGCACGAAGTGGACCTCGTGGATCGGGTTCACGGCAGACGAGGTGAGCTCGTTCACGCCCTTGCCGGCGGCGAAGTAGCGCGACCACCAGCCCTCGGGCAGGGTCGCGGTCCCCGGACGGGCACTGTCGGCGACGTGGGCCCAGGCCCGGACCGCCCCGCGCGTGTTGGACACCTCGATCTCGTCCCCTTCGCTGATCCCACGCCTGCTCGCGTCGTCGGGATGGAGCAGGACGGTCGGCCGGCCGCCGTGGATCTCGGCCAGCCACGGGCTGTTCGAGTACGAGGAGTGGATGCGCCACTTGCTGTGCGGCGAGAGGAGGACGAGCGGGTAGCGGGCCGGATCATGGATCCCGTCGTCGTACGGCTCCTTGTACACGGGCACCTGCTCGCCGAGCTCGAGGAAGCGGTCCTCTTCCTTGTAGAACTCGATCCGGCGGGTCGGGATGAAGGCGGCGGTCTGCTCGATCGTGGCCGGGAGCGAGCGGGGCGGGAACGGCTCGAGCCGCTCGATCTGGTCGAGGAACGGGATGTCCGGATCGGGCACCTTCAGGCGCACCGGCCCGGCCTTGAGCTGCTCGAGGGTGATCCCCTCGGCCGGCCCGCCCTCGGCCAGGATCATCTCGATCGCCCCGTCCTCGGTGACCTCGAAGTACTGGGCGGCCAGACACGGGGCGCTCCGGCCAACGATCCCGCCCCAGAACCCCAGCCCGGCGCGAGACCCCCCCACGGGCGGGCCC
>CAYMBB010000105.1:0-8033 GCA_964388515.1 uncultured Anaerolineaceae bacterium | reverse complement strand
GGCGCGGGCGGCGCGGCTGCGGGCGGTCACGATCAGGGCGACGGCGCCGACGATGATCACCGCCGCGACGACCGTCCGGGTGGTGATCGGCTCGCCGAGGATGATCGCGCCGAGGATGAAGGCGACGACCGGGTTGACGTAGGCGTACGTCGCAACCTTGGGCAGCGGCGCCGAGCGAAGGAGCCAGACGAAGGCGCCGAAGCCGATGATCGAGCCGACGACGATCAGGTAGAAGAGTCCGAGGAGCGACGAGGCCGAGACGACCTCGGCCCGGAACTGGCCGTACTCCCCGAGGACCAGGGCGACGACAGCAGCCCCGACGCCACCGGCGATCATCTGCAGCGCGGTGGCCAGGAGCGGGGCACGGGGCAGGGTGGCCCGATGGGCCGAGTAGAGCGACCCGGCGGCCCACAGGATCGGCGCGACGATGATCGCCCCCAGGCCGGCCGGATCGAGGCTGGCGGGGCCGACCGGACCGACGAGCACGGCGACTCCGACCAGGCCGATGGCGATCCCGACCACGACCAGCGGGACGACCCGCTCGGCGAAGAAGACCCGCCCGAGGAGGGCCACCCAGGCCGGCAGGAGGGCGACGATCAGGGCGGCCGTCCCGGACGGGACGGTCTGCTCACCCCAGGCCACGAGGCCCATCCCGCCGACGAGCAGGAGGGTGCCGACGATGAACGAGTCGCGCCACTCACGCCCGGTGGGCGGGTGCGCCCGGACGTCACCGTGGAGGATCGACCAGCCATAGAGCAGGAGGCCGGCGATGAAGAAGCGCGCCGCGACCATCAGGTACGGGGGAATCGTGTCGATCGCGACCCGGATCGCGAGGTAGGTGGAACCCCAGACGAGATAGAGGGTGACGAGGGCGACCCAGACCGCGAGCGGGCTCGGCGGTGCGACGTGGTCGCGGTGGCCTGGGCGGCTCACGCCGCCGCCGTTGGATTAGTAAAGTGGTCCAAGGCCTGATCATATCCGATCCGGACGCTCGCCGGGCCGGCACCGGCGACATGGCCGATACCCGGCCGCCCGCGCCTCGAGGCGCGACCGGAACGGAACCTCGTGGGCGGGCTGGATCCGGCGCGCCTGACGGCAGGTCGGCAGGCAGAAGACGCGGGTCGTGTTCGAGCCCAGGAAGTGGACGCCGGCACGGCCGAGGGCCTCGAGCCGCTCGAGGTCGAGCCCCTCGGCCTGCAGGACGGCCCGCTTCCGTTCGCTGCCCAGGGCGTAGTCGCCGATTCGGCCGTCTGACCGGACGACGCGGTGGCAAGGGACGACCAGCGGCACCGGGTTGCGGCCAAGCGCCGAGCCGACCGCCCGCACCGCCCGCGGACGGCCGATCTCGGCCGCCACCCAGCCGTAGGGCCGCACCTCGCCCCGCGGGATCTCGAGCGCCTTCTCCCAGACCGCCCGTTCGAACGGCGTCGCGCCACGGAGGTCGACCGGGACCCGGGCCCGGCGATCGCCGGCCAGCCGCCGCTGGAGCGCCCGGCCGAGCCGTTCGGGCAGCCGGTCGGCGCGCCGGATCGGGCGACCGAGGGCACCGGAGAACACGCTCTCGAACGACGCCTCGTCGCCGGCCAGCGCGACCCTCGAGACCCCGCGGCCGTTGAAGGCGACGAACAGGCGACCGATCGGGCTGTCGAGCGGCGCCCAGGCGTCGGCCAGCCCGACGGCGAGGAGGGTGGCCGGCAGCAGCGTCGCCGGTGCCTCGGCGGCGAGGCCGCGCAGCCTCACTTCTACCGCCTCCTCGCTCGGCCGGTTCGATCGCTCGGTCATCTCGTCACCTCCCGGATCCGGGGCTCGCCCACACGAGCCGCCGCCCGGTCGCCGGCGGCCGGCTCCTCGACCGTCTGCTCGTGCCGGAGCGCGGCCTCGTGGGCGGCCCGCAGGAGCGCCAGGCCTCGATGGACCTGGGCCTTGAGCGTCCCGACCGGCCGGTCGAGCACCTCGGCCATCTCGTCGTAGTCGAGACCGCTCACGTGGCGCAGGACGACCGGCGCTCGATAGCGGTCCGGCAGGCCGGCGAGCAGGGCCACCCAGTGCTCGACCGCCTCCCGCTCGGCGAGCCGACTGTCCGGCGAAGCGTCGGCCCCGGAGGCGATGACCGGGGGATCGTCGCCATCGAGCCGGACGGCCGCCGGGCGCCGGACCCGGGCCCGGTTGCGGCACAAGTTGAGCGTGATCCTGGCCAGCCAGGCGCGCAGGTGCAGCCCGGCGATCCGCTCGGCGTCGTACCCGGCCAGGGCGCGGTAGGCCCGGACGAACGCGTCCTGGGCGATCTCCTCGGCCTCCCGGGGGTCACCCGTCCAGCGCAGGGCGAGGCTGAACAGGCGGTCCTGGTGGGCGAGGACGAGGCGCTCGAACGACCCGTCGAGGTCGCTGGCCAGGCGGAGCGCAAGGTCGTCGTCCATCGCCTACTTCAACACCTGGCTGGCCGATCCGGTTGCATGCCGGTTCCGTCATGCAACGGCCACGCCTGTGGTTCCGGGCGTCGGATCGTCGGTTCATCGTAGCCCCTGGACGTGCCCGCCGCCCGCTCGACCAGCGCCTCGCGCTACACTTGCTCGGCCGTGACCCTCGACGACCGCTTCGACGAACTGGTCTCCGCCCTGAGCGGGTTCTATCGCACCTGGGTCGTCTACCTCGGCCTCGAGCTCGGCTTCTTCGCCACCCTGCGCCGCGCCGGGCCGGAAGGCCTGACGGCCGATGAGCTGGCCGGCCGGACCGGCTGCCAGCCCGAGCCGTCACGGGCCTGGACACGGGCCGCCCACGCCTTCGACCTGATCGGGGTGGCCGGCGAACGGGCCATCGTCGACGAGGACGTCGCGGTCGTGCTGCTCGACGAGCAGCGTCCCGAGTACCTCGGCGGCCAGTTCCTGGCCACGATCGTGGCCAGCCTCGATTACGAGCGGATGGCCGACTTCTTCCGCACTGGTCGGCCGCTGGTCGAGCGTCCGGCGCGCTTCCGTCGGGCGATCGAACGCCTGACCGCCCAGGACATCGCCGTCTTCTTCGAGGAGGCGCTGGCCCTGCTGCCCGACCTCGTCGTCGAGCTTGCCCGCGGCGGCCGGGTGGTCGACATCCACTGCGGGGGTGGACGCTGGCTGATCGCGATGGCGCGCCGGTTCCCGGAGCTCGAGCTGCTCGGCGTCGAGTTCGAGCCCGACTCGGCCGAGCGGGCGGTGGCGAACGTTGCCGCGGCCGGATTGGAGCACCAGATCCGGATCGAGACGGGCGAGATCCCGACGATGGGACACGCCGGCGAGTTCAACCTCGCCTACTTCCAGTACGCGCTCCACCAGCTGGCCGACCCGGTGGGTTGCCTCCGGGCGGCGTGGGCCGCGCTTCGACCGGGCGGTCGGCTGCTCGTCCTCGACTGGTGCCTGCCCTCGACCCCCGACGACGACCGCACGCCCCTCGGCGAGCTCCTCTGGGGGATCCACCTCGACGAGCTGTTCATGGGCTCGCGGCTCTACCCGCGGGAGGGGTTCGTCGAGCTGTTCGAGCGAGCCGGCCTGCCCGCGCCCGAGCTGATCGACCTCCCGTCGGGAGCGTCGCTGTTCGTTGCCGCCCGAACCGGCTGAGCGCCGGCTACGGGGTGACGGTCACCGAGCCCTTCATCGACGGGTGGATCGAGCAGTGGTATGGGAACGTCCCCGCGGTCGTGAAGGTCTGCGAGTACGTCGCCCCGGTCGAGAGCGCGTCGCTGGTCGTGGCCCCCGAGTCGAGGGTGACCGTGTGGCGGACGCCGTCCTCGTTCGTCCAGGTGATCGTCGTGCCGGCCCGAACGGTGATCGCGGCCGGGTTGAAGGCGAAGCCCTTGATCGTGACCGCGGGCGTGCCAGCCGCGGGCGTGCCAGCCGCGGGCGTGCCAGCCGCGGGCGTGGCGGCCGCGCCGCCCGCCGCGGGTGCGCCGCTCGGAGCGGCGCTCGAGGCCGGCTCGCTCGATCCGTAGCGCGGGCCGCCGTAGCCCTGGTCGGCGGCCGGACTCTGGTTCGACCCGCCACCGGAGCTGGAGCCAGAACAGGCGGCCGAGGCGAGTGCCGCCGCGAGCAGGAGACCGATCGCGCTGACCGTTCGCATGGGACGCGTTCCTCCCGGGTGTGCGCTCGGGCAGTGGCGGCGTTGGCCACGGCGTGGCGGCCGGTGCCCGTGTCCGGTGGGTACGATGGCGCGGGTCGATCGGTTTCGGGTTGCGGGTCGTGGGGCAGGGCCGCGCCGCGCCGTCGCCGGGGCCGGGTGACGATGAGCGTCCCGGGTCGGGCGCGATGACGGTCAGGGCGCGGTCGATCGCCCGGGCCCGGGCGGCTGGACCGCCGTTCCACGGGCTCGACGCGGCCGCTTTCCGCTTCATCGAGGTTCACGAGACGCGGGCCCACGCGCTCGGTGGCCGGCTGATCCGCGACCTGGGCGACTGCGTCCTGCTCCACGCGCCACGGGACCGTGACCCGTTCTTCAACCGCGTCGCGGCGGTCCGCTGGCCCCGCGACCCGATCCGGTTCGAGCGCCGCCTGGCCGACCTGTTCGCCCTGTTCGCCGGCCTCGACCGTCGACCGCACATCTGGACCGCCCCCGCCTTCAACACCCCGGCCGACCTCGGGCTGCGCCTGGTCGAGCAGGGGTTCCGGGAGGTCGGGGCCGGCTACGTGATGGCCCTCGTCCGGCCCCCGGGCCACGAGCGACGCCGGCCCGAGCCCGGGGTCACCGTCGAGCGCCTGCACGGCGGTCCGGGTGTCACGGTTCGCGACCAGACCGTGCGCGAGATCGCCCGCCTCCTGGGCGAATCGTTCGCGGTCGATCCCGACCGCCACGAGGCGATCGCAGCCGAGGTGCTCGAGGCGTTCGGATCGCCGGCCTTCCACGTCTGCCTCGTCCGCGCCGACGGTGAACCGGTCGCCGTCGGCAAGCGCTACACGTTCGACGGGGCGAGCTACCTGTCCTCGATCGGGACGCGGCCGCGGCACCGGGGTCGGGGCCACGGCCTGCTCGTGACCGAGGTCCTGATCGAGGATGCGCTCGCGGCCGGGTCGCGCCAGGTGTACCTCGGCGTCCACGCCCATAACGACCGGGCGATCTCGGTCTACCGGCGGGCCGGCCTCGACATCGTCGGCGGGCGGGCGGGCGACTACCTGCTCGCACCGGGTACCATCAGCGGGCCATGAGCGAACGAATGTCCGTCGACCTGCGAGCGGCCACGCCGGACGACGCCTCCCGGATCGCCGCCCTGCTCTCCGATGAGGGCTACCCCGCCGGCCCGAGCGACATCGTCGTTCGGCTCGAGCGGTTCGCGCCGCCCGACTCGGAGGTGCTCGTGGCCGCTCTCGGCGGCGAGGTCCTCGGCTTCGTCGCCCTGCACGTGATGCCCCGCTTCGAGCACGCCGACCGGATCGCCCGGATCCTCGCCCTGGTCGTCGACCCGGGCGTCCGCGAGCGCGGGATCGGGCGGCTGCTGGTTGCCGAGGCCGAGCGGGTCGCGCGCGAGCGCGGCGCCGTCTTCGTCGAGCTGACCGCCGGCCACCACCGGCCCGAGGCGCGCCAGCTGTACGAGTCGCTCGGGTACGATCCGACGGTGACGACATACCTGCGCAAGCGCCTCTGAGCGAGCCGGCGGGCGAGCCGGGGGCGAACCCCGGGGCGTCGCCCGAGCATCCCTTCCCGCGCCTGCGGCTGCGCACGACCGCCCGGAGTCTGCTCGGACTGCCCTGGCAGTTGCCGCTCGCCGACTGGCCCGCCGACGGGCTCCGCTTCCGCCACCTGCCGGTCGGGCCGTCGCGTCACCTCGTCCGCTTCCTCGACCTCGACGGGACGATCCACGCTTTCAAGGAGATGCCGGTCGAGATCGCCAACCGCGAGTACGAAATGCTTCGGCATCTCGAGGCGCTGAAGCTGCCGGCCGTGACCGCGGTTGGGATCGCCGAAGCCCCCGAACGCGGGACGGCGATCCTCGTCACGGAGTACCTCGCCCACTCGCTCCAGTACCGGCGGCTCCTGATGCGCTTTCCGCTCGGGCCCGGCCCCGATCGCGACCGGCTCCTCGATGCCATGGCCTGGCTGCTCGTCGACCTTCACCGGAGCGGCGTCTTCTGGGGCGACTGCTCGCTGGCGAACACGCTCTTCCGGCGCGACGGCGACCGGATCCAGGCCTTCCTGGTCGATGCCGAGACGTCGGAGGTCCACCCCTCGCTTTCGGATGGCCAGCGGGCCTACGACCTCGAGGTCCTGGTCGAGAACATCGCCTTCGGGCTGGCCGACCTGGCCGTCCTCCAGGGCCGGCCGGACGCGTTCGACGAGGCGATCGCCGCCGCTGAGAGCGTGCGCAGCCGGTACGAGGCGGTCTGGGCCGAGCTCCACGACGAACCGGAACTGCGGGCCGGCGACCGGTTCGCGGTCAACGCCCGGATCCGGCGTCTGAACGAGCTGGGCTTCGCGGTCGACGAGATCGAGCTCGTGCCGGGCTCGGCGCCGGGCCGGATCCGGCTGCGGGCGGCGGTCACGACCCGCCGCTTCCACTCACACCGGCTGGCCGAGCTGACCGGGCTCGTCGCGCTCGAGGGGCAGGCCCGGCTGCTGCTCAACGACCTGCGCGAGTACCAGGCCTGGCTCGAGGCCGACGAGAAGGTCACCCTCCGGCGCGAGGAGGGCGCCCGGCGCTGGCTGGCCGAGGTCCTGCGGCCCCGGCTCGAGCAGCTCGCGCCCGCGATCGGGCCGCGGCGCGACCCGTTGCAGGCATACTGCGACGTGCTCGAGACGAAGTGGCTCCTGTCCGAGCAGGCCGGCCGGGACGTCGGGCTCGACGCCGCGGTCGAGCACTACCTCGCGCAGGGCGCGCCAGCGCCGGAGGTCCTCGAACCCGGGCCGGCGATCGAACCCGGGCCGGCGCTCGAGCCTGGGCCGGCGCTCGAGCCTGGGCCGGCGATCGAGCCCGGGCCGGCGATCGAGCCCGGCGGCGGTCTGGCCTGAGATCACCCGAGCGGGCGTCGACCGGCGTCCCGGTGGGCGGTTACCAGCGCTCTTCGTGGACGATCGAGGCCAGCGGCTTGCGGCCACCAGGGCGGAGCGGTGCCGTGAGCCGTCCCGGGTCGGCCGGGTAGCCGAACGAGAGCAGGTACTCACAGTGGCGGTCGGCCGGTAGGCCGAGCAGCCGGCGGGCGAGGTCCTGGTCGTAGACGGTCGCCGGCACACTCCCGATCCCGAGCTCCCAGGCGGCGAGCATCATGTTCTGGGCGACCTGGCCAAGGTCGAACATGATCGAGAGCGGCGCACCCGAAGCGTGGGGATCGGGTGTCACGAGCGCGACCGCGACGGCGGCCCGGGCGAGGTGGCCGGCCCACGGACCGACGGCGGCCAGCTCCGCGAGGTGAGCGCGCTCCCGGCAGACGATGAAGTCCCAGCGCTGGAGGTTCTTCGAACTTCCGGCATGACGGCCGCCGTCGAGGATCCGCTCCAGGTGGGCGGGATCGAGCGGGCGATCGGCGAAGGCCCGGATCGCCCGCTTCGTGGAGATCGCGGTCCAGGTATCCATCAGTCACCGATCGTAGCGCTTCGGGATCAGCTCGCGCCGGGGGCCTCGAGCCTGGGCTGCGGCCTTCGGATCGCGGTCGGTAGACTTGGGGCGTGCCGCGACGCGATCCCTGCCAGGTCCTGGGCGTCCCGCCGGACGCCAGTCCGGCGGCGATCAAGGCAGCCTGGCGGCGCCTGGCCCGCAAGCATCACCCCGACCTGGCGATCGCCGACCCGGCCGCGGCCCGGGCCGCAACGCGGCGGATGGCCGAGATCAATGCGGCCTACGAGGAGCTCCGGCGCCGAGCCGAGCCGGGGGTCGGGGTTGGAGCGCGTCCTCGGCCGGCCACCCGACCGGGAGGCGCGGGCGCGGCCGGTGGGGGCGCGGCCGGTGGGGGCGCGGCCAGCACGGCACACCCCGGCGCCGGTCGTCCGGGCGGGGGGCCGCCGCGGCCCCGGCCGGGGCGGCCGGTGACGGCGCGGCTCGACACGAGCACGCGGTGGACGTCGAGCACCGACCGCTCGAG
>CAYMBB010000104.1:0-8048 GCA_964388515.1 uncultured Anaerolineaceae bacterium | reverse complement strand
GTCTCGCGGCAGGTCTCGCCGAGGCGTCGCTCCTCGAACGGCCGGCCTTCCTCGGTGGCTCCGGGCCGGGGCTGGGCTCTGTCGCCCTCGCCCCGCTCGAACCTGGCTTCGAGGCCGAGGGCGGTCTCGCCCTGCCCGCCCCGCGCCCGATCGGTCCGGTCGCGCCCGGAATCGGCCTGCGCGTCCGTCGTCATCCCTACGTCCGGCTCGCCCTCAACACGTCGTTCTCGGCGCTCTGGGTTGGCCAGACGATCAGCCTGTTCGGGGATCGGATCCACCAGGTCGCGCTCGCGTTCCTCGTCCTCGGGATGACCGACTCGCCGCTCGCCGTCGGCCTTGTCTTCATGTCGTCCATGCTCCCGAACCTTCTTCTCGGACCGTTCGCGGGGACCTTGGTCGACCGCTGGGATCAGAAAGAGGTGATGGTCGTCAGCGACCTTCTTCGAGCGGCGGCCGTCGCCCTCATCCCCGTCGCCGCTGTGCTCAACATCCTGCTGGTCTACCCGATCGTCTTCGTCGTCACCACAATCTCGCTCTTCTTCCGCCCGGCCCGAACCGCGGTAATCCCACGAATCGTACGCGACGATGAGCTCGTGACGGCAAACTCCGCCACCTGGCTTGCCGAGACGCTCGCGGACTTCGTGGGCTACGGGATCGGCGGCCTCTTCGTGAGTTTTCTCGGCACGGCGCTGCCGCTGGCGTTCTGGATTGACGCAACGACGTACGTTGCATCCGCGGTGCTCATCGCATCCATGGCGATTCCGCCGGTGCGACACATGGCTGCGCAGTTGTCCGTAGCCGCACAGAACGGTCGGACTGGTTCGCGACTGGACGAGTTCCGGCAGGAGTTTCTGGACGGCTGGCGCTACCTGCGCCGGGAAACCGTGCTGCTGGCGAACACGGTCCAGGGGATGGTCGGCCAGTTCGCCCTGGGGGTGTTGCTTGTGCTCACCCCGCTCTATGCGCGCGACGTGCTCCAACGCGGCGGCGTCGATGCGATCGTGGCCTATTCCTTCCTGGACCTGGCTGTAGGCGTCGGAAATCTCGTCGGAGGCTTTGCCATCGGGCTCGTCGGATCCCGGATCGCCAAGGGCCCGCTCGTCATCATCGGCTACGCCATGTGGGGCGCCATCGTCGTCGCAATCGCGCTGACCAACTCACTTGCCATCGCCCTCGGACTGATGGTCGGCATGGGGATCGCGAACATGGCCTTTGTCATCCCCAGCCAAACGCTGTTCCAGCAGCGCACACCGGCCGACATGATCGGCCGTGTCATCGGCTTCCGGGTTTCGATCGTCTTCGGATCGATGACGTTGGCGATGGGAATCGGCGGAGCACTGGCTGAGGCGCTCGGCACGGCCACCGTGATCGGCATGTTCGGGATCCTGACGCTGGTGGCTGGAATGGCAGGAGTCTTCGTGCGTCAAGTTCGGGAGGCCTGACCTTGTCGGCCACCCAGTAAGGCCGCGATGCACCGTATCGCCTCCGCGGGGCCCGCCTAGACTTCCACAGCAGCGGACGCCGGCCGAGCTGATCGGGCGGGTGATCGGATTCCGGATCTCGCTCGTGTACGGGTCGCTCACGACCGCCCTCGCGGTGAGCGGGGCGATCGCCCAGATCGTCGGGGTAGCACCGGTCATCGGCCTGTTCGGGCTGGTGACAGCGGGAGCTGGTGTGGCGGGGCTCTTCTTCCGGTCGGTCCGGGAGGCCTGAACCGGCCTGCCGACGGCCGCGGCTCCCATGACGGGCGGCGCGCCGGGATGCGCCCCGCGCGCGACGGTGCGCTTCGGTACACTGGCGGCCGCGCCCGGCGGCTGGTCGGCGCGCGACATGATCGGAGAGACACGACGGGATGACGGATCGCGAACAGGGCACGCCTGACGAGGCGTTGCCGGCGGGTGGGCCCGAGTCGGGCGAGTCGGAGCTCGAGGGCGACGGGACGGCAGGCCAGGCGAAGGGCGCCACCGGGCGCACCGAGGCCGGGCGCACCGAGGCCGGGCGCACCGACGCCGGACGCTCGGGCGCCACACGCTCGGGCGCCGGAGCAGTCGCGGGCGGTCGGGTGGCCAGGCTCTGGCGCGGGGGGGCGACGCCCGCCCGCGAGACTGGCGCCACGCCCTCGGAGACGGCCGTCCGGATCAACGACTGGCCCTCGCAGGTCTTCGTGATCGCGGTCGTGGGCGTCTTCGTCGGGATCTTCCTCTACGGCCTGCTCCTCGGCAGCGCCGGCCTGTTCACGCCACTGCCGACGCCGTCGCCGTCGCCGTCCGCCTCGCCCGCCGCTTCGGCCGCACCGGGCGCGTCGCCCACGCCGTTCTCGTCGCCCGTGTCACCCTCACCGGCCCCGTCGGGCTCGGCGGCTCCGTCGGGCTCGCCTGCCCCGTCGGCCTCCGCCTCGCCGTCGCCCTCCTGAGAAAACCCGGCCGCACAGCGCCGGACCGCGGCGGGCCGCGCGCCCACCTCTCCGCTCGGTATACTCGCCGGGCCATGGCACACGTCTTCGTCGCCCCGCACCCCGACGACGTCGCGCTCTCCTGCGGCGGGCTGATCGCCAGCCTGCGCGAGCTCGGCCAGAACGTCACGATCATCACCGTCTTCTCCGGCAGCGGCCAGAGCCGCGCCCTGACGCCCTACCAGCGCGAGGCGCTCGGCTTCGGCTCGAAGGCGATCTGGCCCGCGACCGAGGCGTTCAACCGGGCGAACCTGGGCGCTGACCAGCCGATCACGGGCGGTCCGGACGGCCTGCCGGCCTGGGCCGCGACCGACGATCGCCTCGAGGCCACCCAGGCCGACGCGGACGCGGCCGCCAAGCGCTTCTGGCAGCGCTCGTCCTGGTATCGGCGCGCCGACATCCACAACCGGGCGCTCGGCGGCCAGCCGCTGATCGATACCCAGCCGAACCAGGGACCGATCCTGACCGAGGAGCTCGTCGAGGCCGCGGCCGCCGGCGAGACGATGGCTGCCCGGCGGCTGGAGGACGAGCGGTTCGCCTACTTCGCCGAGGCCTCGATCGTCTTCCTCGACCTCCCGGACGCGGTCTTCCGCGGCTACGAGGGCGACGACGAGCTGCTCGGCGCCCCCAGGGCGGACGACCCCGCCCCGTACGAGCTCCTGCGCCGCGAGATCGAGCGGCTCGAGCCGCAGCGTCTCTACCTGCCGCTCGGGATCGGCAACCATGTCGACCACCAGCTGGTCCGCCAGGTCGGCCTCCAGCTCCTCGGCGAGTCGCGCCGGTGGGTGATGCCGGGCCCCGACTACGTCGGCCGGGTGGCCTTCTACGAGGACTTCCCGTACGCCTGGTGGAACGACTTCAACCGCCTCGAGGACCTGCCGGAGGGGGCGCTCGAGGGTCTGCCGCGGACCGTCTCGCTCGACCCCGAGTACGCCGACGTCGGCGACCAGGTCGAGCGCAAGATCAGCGGCATCAGCCTCTACGCCAGCCAGCTCGGCCGGCTCTTCGGTGGCCCCGAGGCGATGGCCGACGCGGTCCGCGGCTACGGCGCGAAACTCGCCGCGCTCGGTGGCCTGCCGGACTACGCCGAGCGCTACTGGGTCTCGACCGGCGTCTAGGACCAGCCAACCCGATCTCCTCCGCGGGGCTGGCCCCGGCCATCCCTCGGCCGGGGCACGCAGCCAGTGGCTGATCCGGGACTGGGCCCTGCTCCTTGGTGGACTCGCCGCGGCCGCCCTGATCCGGATCCTGCTGCTCCCGGCCGAGGGGCTCAGCGGCGACATCGACCAGTTCGTCCGGTGGATCCACGGGATTGCCAGCGCGCCACTGGGCGAGGCGTACCGGATGAACCTCTCGTTCCCGCCGGTCATGGTCTACGTCTTCGCGCTCCTGTCGGGGATCGAACCGGCGTTCAAGACCGTCAGCGACGGATCGGACCCCGCGATCCGGGCCCTGGTGAAGTTGCCCGCGAGCCTGGCCGACTTCGGGCTCGCGGCCTTGATCGCCTGGGTTCTGCGTGACCGACCCCGGTGGGCAGTCGCGGCTGCGATCACGATCCTGCTCACCCCGGCGGTCTTCTACGATTCGGCCTGGTGGGGCCAGTTCGAATCGATCTACACGCTGAGCGGACTGTCAGCGGTCGTCTTCGCCGTCTCCGGTCGGGATCGTGCGGCCGCGGTGCTGCTGGTGGTGGCGCTTCTGACGAAGCCCCAGGCACTCCCGTTTGTCGTGCCGTTCGCCGCCTGGTTCCTCGCCCGGCACGGCATTCGCGGTTCGATCCCGCTGGCCCTGATCGGAGCGACGGTCGCGTTCGTTCTCTGGCTGCCGTTCATCGCCGACGGCGGCCCTGTCCGCTACCTCGGGAGTCTCGCCGGGTACCAGGGCGATGTCTTCGCCGTCCTCTCGCTTCGGGCCTGGAACGTCTGGTGGCTCGTCCAGGACGCGTACGGCGGGGGCAGCTTCCTGTCCGATGGCGGGGCGATCATCGGACCGCTGACGCCACGGTTCATCGGCCTGGCCGTCACGGCCCTGCTCGAGCTGGTCATCTTCCTGGCGGTCTTCCGCGCGCCCTCCCGGCGCACGCTTGTGGTCGGACTGACCGCTTCGGTGCTCGTGGCCTTCGCCTTCCTGACGACGATGCACGAGCGCTACGCATACGCTGCCCTCGTCTTTGGGGCGCTCCTGCTGGCCGACCGGGTGGTGCGTCCAGCGTGGGTGGCTCTCGGCGTCGTCGTCTCACTGAACCTCCTCGCGGCCAGCCCGCCGACCGGGCAGCTCGCGACGCTGCTCCCGGTCTCCGGGCCGGTCGGGGTCGCGGGCGCGATCACGATCCTGGGGATCACGCTGGCCACGCTCGTCCTGCTCGTCCGCGACAGCGCGGCAGGCGGGCGCGATTTCCCCGCTGCGCCGGGCAGCCTCACCGAGGGCGGAACCGCCCTCGGAGCGCCACCAGGTACCAGCGCAAGTAGTGCGGTAGCCAGGCGCGAAGCCTGAAATTGCTCTGGCCGGCGGTCCGGTCGCGCCAGGTCGTCGGGACCTCTGCCAGGCGGCGACCGGCGAGCGTCGCCTTCACGCTCAGCTCGAGGGCAAGCTCGAAGCCGGCCGTGCTCTCGATCGTCACCGACTCGAGGAAGCGGCGTGAGTAGACCTTGAAGTTGTTCGTCGGGTCATGGACCGGCAGCCCGGCGAACCAGTGGAGGGTGAGACCGGCCGTCCGGCTCATCAGCCGCTTCAGGCGCGGACCGCCGACCTGCCGACCGCCGCGCATGTAGCGGCTCGCCGCGACGACGTCGGCACCGTCCCGGGCGAGGGCGACCATCCGGTCAATGATCCCTGGCTCGTCGGAACCGTCGGCCATCGAGATAAGGAGGTACGGGGCGCGGGCGACGGCAATTCCGGCCTTCATCGCGTTCAGGACGCCGCGCCCGAGATCGTTGCGCTGGAGGCGGACGGCGGACAGCTGGTCGGCGACAGACTGGACGGCCGGAACGGTCGTGTCGGCGTCGAAGTCGTATACGACGAGAATTTCGTGCGGCGTCCGGACAGCATTCGAGAGGGCGCGGAGGACCGGGATGACCGCCGCGCCCTCGTTGTAGACGGGGACGACGATCGAGAGCTCGGGGCTGGTCGCCGGCTCCGCCGCGGTCGCGGGCTCCGGGCGGGTGACCAGCTCGGGAGCGTCCACCGCGACCGCCCCGGTCAGATCCGGCCGGCGGCGAGCTCGGCGCGGATCCACGGAATCACCTCGTCGAGCATCGCGTCGAGCGTCGTCGTGGCCTCGAAGCCGAGGACCGCCTTTGCCTTGCGGACGTCGGGCACCCGGCGCCGGACGTCGTGCTCGAAGGGCGGGTCGGAAACCCAGCGGAACGGCCGCTCGCCGTTGATCCGGCGCCAGATCAGCTCGGCGAGCTCGAGGACGGTCGTGCTCTGCGCCGTCGAGAGGTTGAAGTCTTCGTTCACCGCCGCGTCTGACTCGATCGCCAGCCGGATTCCGCGAGCGAGGTCACCGCCGTAGGTGTAGTGGCGGACCTGGCTGCCGTCGCCGAGGACGTGGAGCGGGTCCTGGCCCCTGAGGACCTTGAGGACGAGATCCGGGACGACGTGGCTGAGCGCCAGTCGGACGTTGCCCGACATCACCGCCGTGTCCCGGACCGCCCGGCGCTCGCCGATCCCGACGCAGTTGAACGGGCGAAGGATCGTGTACGGCAGCCGGTACTGTTCCCAGGCACCTTTCGCGAAGTACTCCGACATCAGCTTCTGGAAGCCGTACGTCGAGACCGGCGGCGGGCTCGTCAGCTGGGCGCCCTCCGGGGTCGGGAAGACGGTCGCCGACTCGTAGACCATCGAGCTCGAGAGGACCACGATCCGGGCCAGCGTCCCGGCCCGGTGGGCTCTGATCGAGGCGTCGAATGTCGAGGCCAGGATCCGCTCGTTCTCGGCCAGGAGATCGTAGGCAAACTCGTGGAAATAGCTGATCCCGCCGATCATCGCCGCGGCCGCGACGACCTGGTCGCAGCCAGTGACGAGCTCCTCGAGCAGGGCGACGTCCTTCGCGTCGCCCTCGACGAGGCGGTAGCGCGGGTGCGTGTCGTACGACTTCGCGAGGCGTCCGTACTTGCTGAAGTTGTCGAGCCCGATCACCTCGTGGCCGGCCTCGAGCAGCTCCGGGACGAGGTAGCCGGCGATGAACCCGGCGGCGCCGGTGACGAGCAGGCGCATCAAAGCCTGATCCCGCGGCCCAGCGCGCCCCAGACATCGACGAGGTCCTTGCCGCCGATCTCGAGGCCTCGGTAGGCGTGGTGCGGAGCGGCCAGGATCAGGAGCTCGTTCTCGGCCACGACGAGTTCGAGCGGCACGAGTCGCGGATCCGCCACGTACGGGTCCGTGCACAGGACCCGCGCCCCGGCCCACGAGAGGAGCTTGCGCAGCTTGTAGCTGAGCGAGGCCCGGGTGTCGTCCGACTCGGCCTTGAAGGCCATCCCCAGGATGCCGACCGTCCGGCCCCGCAGCCCACCGTAGCGGCGCTCGAGGGCCGAGACGATGTAGGCCGGGAAACCCTCGTTGATCTGCATCGCCGACTGGCCCATCGGGAAGTGGTCGCTCGTGAACGCCGCCAGCTGCATCGTGTCCTTGAGCAGGCACGGGCCGGCGGCGAACCCGGGGCCGGGCAGGTCGGCGGCTCGGGGGTAGTCCTCGCGGATCGCCCGCAGGACGTTCCCGTAGTCGACCCCGGCCTGGTCGGCGATCATGAAGAACTGGTTCGCGATCGCGAACTTCATGTAGCGCCAGGCGTTCGTGAAGAGCTTGGCGAGCTCAGCCTCCTTGGTCGAGGTCCGGATCGTCCGCCCGGTCAGGCGCCGGAAGAGCGCCTCGGCCCGCTCGCCGGTCGCGTCGTCGTCGGCGCCGACGATCTGGGGCAGCGAGGAGAGCTCGTCGAGGGCGTGGCCCTCGGCGATCCGCTCCGGGCAGTAGGCGATCGCGACCGAGCGCCCGCGCAGGGCGAGCTCCTGGGCGACGTACTCGGTCGTCCCAGGGTAGACGGTGCTCCGGAGGACGACGAGGGCGCCGTCGCGCAGGTGGGGCGCGAGCTGGTCGACCGCCCGCTCGAAGACGAACGTCGAGGGGCCCATGAACTCGTCGATCGGGGTGCCGATGACGACGATCACGTGGTCGCTCCGGGTGAGCATCTCGGGCGATCGGTCGAACGCCAGGCGCCCGGTCGGGAGGAGCTCCCGGAGGAGCGACTCGGCGCCGTTCTCGAGGAACGGCATCTCGCCCCGGGCGATCTGCCCCAGCGTCGCCTCGTTCGTGTCGAAGATCCCGACCCGCAGCCCAGCTCGGGCGAAGGCGAGGCTGAGCGGCAGGCCGACGTGCCCACCGCCGCCCAGGACGACGAGGTCGAGATCGGCGGGCGGAGGTCTGTGGCCGGTGACGGGTCCGTCGGGCATCGGTCCCTCGACTTGGTGCCTGCAGGCCGACTCTACCAGAGCGGGACCGGTTCGATCCGCCCGGTCGTCCCGGGCGAACCCGGCGCTCGGACCCCTCAGGCTCGACTGAACAGCAGTCCGTCCCTGCCCTCGTAGACGAGGCGCCAGGC
>CAYMBB010000103.1:6323-8049 GCA_964388515.1 uncultured Anaerolineaceae bacterium | reverse complement strand
GCGACGGCCCGAGCTGCTTGGCCGCATCACCGCACGCAGGGACTGGTAAGTGGAGACGGCCGGCCGCCGAACGATCAGGAAGCCGCAGACAAGGGCGTCGGGGCGCCGATACGACCGGAATCGGGCGCAGATTCTCGCCGTGGGACTAGTAACGCCCGGAAACGGACTCCGCCAGAGCCTCACGCGTCCCAAGCGGAGGCGCCGTCCGCGTAGGAGTCCCTAGATGAGGTTCTGCGAGAACGCTCTCGACGCGAGGCCCCGCGCCCGAGCGCGGCAGGGTGCATGTCCTGGTTGGCGAGCAAGCCCAACCGTGACCGGCACGGCCGAACCGCGGCAGCCAACCCGCGGCGGCGCTGGCCCCCGCGAGCCCGAACCGGTGGTGCGGCGGCGCTCCCGAACCGCTAGAGTCAGGGCTCCATGACCGACCCGAAGCGAACCCTCCTGCGCCACCCGGACTTCCTGAAGCTGTGGACCGGCCAGACGATCAGCCAGTTCGGGACCCAGGTCACCCAGCTCGCCCTGCCCCTGATCGCGGCGAATGTCCTGAACGTCACCCCGTTCGAGTTCGGGCTGCTGGCGACGGTCGAGTTCCTGCCCTTCATCCTGCTCAGCCTGCCGGCCGGCGTGTGGGTGGACCGGCTCCGCCGCCGGCCGATCCTGATCGCGGGCGACCTCGGCAGAGCGGTGGTCCTGATCTCGATCCCGATCGCCTTCGCCCTCGACGCGCTGACGATCTGGCAGCTCTACGCCGTCGGTTTCCTGAGCGGCTGCCTGACCGTCTTCTTCGACGTCGCCTACCAGTCGTACCTGCCCGCGCTCGTCGACCGCGACCAGCTCGTCGAGGGCAACTCGAAGCTGGAAACGAGCCGCTCGGCCGCCCAGATCACCGGTCCGGGGATCGCCGGCGTCGCGATCGGGGCCCTCGGCGCGCCGCTCGCGATCGTCCTCGACTCGCTCAGCTACCTTGCCTCGGCGCTGTTCGTGCTCGGGATCCGGCGCCCGGAACCGAAGCCGGAGCGGCGCGTCGATGCCGCCGGGCGGCACGTGCCGATGCGCACCGAGATCGCCGAGGGCCTGCGCTACGTCACCCGCCACCCCCACCTGCGAAGCATCGCGGCCACGACCGGCGCCACGAACCTGTTCGGGAACATCGCCTTCTCGATCCTCGTCCTGTTCCTGGTCCGGGAACGCGCCTTCACGCCCGAGCTCCTCGGCTTCGCCTTCTCGATCGGCTCGGTCGGCTTCCTGGTCGGGGCGCTGATCGCGAACCGGCTCGCCGCCCGGTTCGGGGTCGGCCCGACGATCGTCGGCTCGGCCCTGCTGGGCGGGCCGGCGCTCCTGTTGATCGCGATCGCGCCACCCGAGCTCGCCTTCCCGTTCGTCGCCGCCAGCGGCTTCCTCGAGGGCGGCGCGGCGGCGGTCTACAACATCAACCAGGTGAGCTACCGCCAGGCCGTCTGTCCCGAGCAGATGCAGGGCCGGATGAACGCCACGATGCGCTTCATCGTCTGGGGCACGATCCCGGTCGCGAACCTGCTGGGCGGCTTCCTGGGTGGGGCGATCGGCCTCCACGGCACGATCTGGGTGGGCGCGATCCTGTCGCTGTTCGGGTTCCTGCCGGTCCTCCTGTCGCCCGTGCGAACGATCCGGCGGATGCCCGGGCCGACCGAGGTCGAGAGCGCGCCGGAAGGTGCGCCGGCCTGAGGCGGGCGCGGGCGGAGCCGGG
>CAYMBB010000103.1:3351-6223 GCA_964388515.1 uncultured Anaerolineaceae bacterium | reverse complement strand
AGGCGGGGACGGACGCCGGTTCAGTCGGACTCGAGCATCGGGATCCGCAGGCCGCGCTCCCGGGCAACCTCGATCGCCCGCTCGTAGCCGGCGTCGGCGTGGCGAATGACGCCCGTCCCCGGATCGGTGGTCAGGACCCGCTCGAGCTTCTGGGCCGCCAGCTCGGTGCCGTCGGCGACGACGACCATCCCGGCGTGCTGCGAGTAGCCGATCCCCGTCCCGCCACCGTGGTGGATCGAGACCCACGTCGCGCCGGCGGCGGTGTTGACGAGCGCGTTCAGGAGCGGCCAGTCGGCGATCGCGTCCGAGCCGTCGCGCATCGCCTCCGTCTCGCGGTTCGGCGAGGCGACCGAGCCCGAGTCCAGGTGGTCGCGGCCGATGACGATCGGCGCGCTCACCTCGCCTGTCCGGACCAGCTCGTTGAAGGCGAGGCCCGCCCGCGCCCGCTCGCCGTAGCCGAGCCAGCAGATCCGCGCCGGCAGACCCTGGAACGGGACCTTGGCCTCGGCCATCTCGATCCAGCGCCGGAGCGACGCGTCCTCCGGGAAGAGCTCGAGGATCGCGCGATCGGTGCGCAGGATGTCCGCCGGGTCGCCCGACAGGGCCGCCCAGCGGAACGGCCCCTTGCCTTCACAGAACAGGGGCCGGATGAACGCCGGCACGAAGCCGGGGAAGTCGAACGCGTTCGCCACGCCGGCGGCCTGGGCCTGGGCGCGGATGTTGTTCCCGTAGTCGAAGGTGATCGCGCCCGCCGCCTGGAGATCGAGCATCGCCCGAACGTGGACGGCCATCGAGGCCATCGAGCGCCGAACGTACTCGTTGGGGTCGGCGCGGCGCAGTTCGGCAGCCTGCGCCACGGTCAGCCCGGACGGGATGTAGCCGTTGAGCGCGTCGTGGGCCGAGGTCTGGTCGGTGACCGCGTCGAACCGCTCGCCCCGTCGGACGAGCTCGGGGTGGGTGTCGGCAGCATTGGCAACGAGGGCGATCGAGAGCGGCTCGCCGGCCGCGGCGGCCGCCCGGGCCCAGGCGAGCGCCTCGTCGAGCGAGTGGGTGAGCCGGTCGACGTAGCCGATCTCGTGGCGTCGTCGGGCCCGCGCCTCGTCGACCTCGACGCAGATCGCGACGCCCTCGTTCATCGTCACCGCCAGCGGCTGGGCGCCGCCCATCCCGCCCAGGCCGGCGGTGAGCGTCACCCGTCCCCGGAGCGTCCCGCCGAAGTGCTGGCGGGCGAGCTCGGCGAACGTCTCGTACGTGCCCTGGAGGATCCCCTGGGTGCCGATGTAGATCCACGAGCCGGCGGTCATCTGGCCGTACATCGTCAGGCCGGCCCGCTCGAGCTCGCGGAACGTCTCCCAGTTCGCCCACTTGCCGACGAGATTCGCGTTGGCGATCAGGACGCGCGGTGCCCACGGGTGGGTCCGGAAGACGCCAACCGGCTTGCCCGACTGGACGAGCAGGGTCTCGTCGTCGCCGAGCCGGCGCAGCTCGCGCACGATCGCGTCGAAGGCGGCCCAGCTGCGGGCGGCCCGGCCGGTGCCGCCGTAGACGACGAGGTCGTCGGGGCGCTCGGCGACTTCGGGGTCGAGGTTGTTCATCAGCATCCGGAGCGCGGCTTCCTGCTGCCAGCCGCGGCACGAGAGCTGGGTGCCGCGAGGGGCGCGGACGGGGCGCGGGCCGGCGGGGGCAGGGGTCGTTGGGGTGGCGGCAGTCGGAGTGGCCGGAGTGGTCGGGGCAGTCGGAGTGGTCATCGTGGCGGACCTCCGTTCGGATGTCCCCAGTGTAGGCCAGTGCCAGAGTGCCGGCGCACGTCGTGCCGGGGGTGCGCACCTCGTGCCGCGAGTGCGCACCGGTCTCCCGGTGGCGAGCGGCACTCTTCACCGGCGCACGTTCTGCACCGAAAGACAAACCGCTAGTTGCGGGGCCCGGGAGAGCTCCCCGAGGCCACGGTTGTGACGGTCGTTCCGCGCACGAGGAAAACGCCCGAATCAGAGGCTGACGGCGGGGCCACAGGCGGTAGGACACCCGCTCACCGCTCGGCCAACCCTCGGACAAGCCGGCTTTGTCCTGCTCGGCGCGACGAGCTACCGATCCCGGCCCCGGAGCGAACCCGGCTCGACTGTCAGGTCCGGGTTTGTTCTTCCCAGCGCACCAGGCCCCCTGAGGCGGGGCGCACCAGGCCTGGAACGGGGCGCACCAGGCCTGGAACGGGGCGCACCGGGCCCATCAGGCCCGAGGCGGGGCGCGTCAGGCCCGAGGCGGACGGCGGCGTACGGTGCGTGGGTGGGACTAGCCTCGTCCCCCAACGGCCTCGCGCCGGGCGGGGCCGCTGGCGCGCCGCTCTTGGCGCGCCGCTCCTGCCCCTCCCCTGGCGGGGCCACTTCGGCCACCGCCGGCCCCGGCCGGCCCCTCCCCCTCCTGGACCCGGCTAGAGCACGTACACCGTCAGGAACAGCGTCACCCAGACGACGTCGACGAAATGCCAGTACAGGCTGACCCCCTCGACGGCCGTGTGGTGCTCCCGGCTGACGAGCCCCAGGCGGGCACGATTGGCCACCACCGCCATGAGCAACAGGCCGCCCAGGACGTGGGCGCCGTGGAAGCCGGTCAGCGCGTAGAACGTGCTGCCGAAGACACCATCGGCGATCCCGAATCCGTTGTGGGCGAACTCCCAGGCCTGGATCCCCAGGAACACGGCTCCCAGGACGAGCGTGGCCAGCAGCCCGCGCCTGAACCGCGCCACATCGCCGCGACCGATCCGCGTCACGGCCCACTGCATCGTGAAGCTGCTCGAGACGAGAAGGAGCGTGTTGAACCCGACCAGGGGGAGCTCGGGACGGGCGAGCCCCGCCACCGGAGGCCAGGCCGGCGCCTC
>CAYMBB010000103.1:1560-3251 GCA_964388515.1 uncultured Anaerolineaceae bacterium | reverse complement strand
ACCGCCATCTCGCGCCCCTAGTGGCCCGTCGCCGGGCTCGGCTGGATCGCCGGCGCCGACGCGGGAACCCCGTACTCGTATGGCCCGGACTCGACGACCGGCGGGTGCTCGAAGTTCTCCACCGGCGGCGGCGAGGAGACCTGCCACTCCAGCGTCCGGGCCCGCCACGGGTTGGCCGACGCGACCGGCCCGCGCGCCCAGGAGCGGATCGCGTTGTACAGGAACACGAGCGTCGAGAGGCCGATCATGAAGGCCGCGATGCTGACCCACAGGTTGACCGCGCCAAGCTCGGCCGGATAGTCCGCGATCCGGCGGCGCATCCCCTGGATGCCGAGCCAGAACATCGGCAGGAAGGCGGCGTTGAAGGCGAGCGTGAACCACCAGAAGTGGAGCCGGCCGAGCCGCTCGTCCATCAGCCGACCGGTGAACTTCGGGAACCAGTAGTAGATCCCGGCAAAGAGGCCGAAGATCATCCCGCCCACGATCGTGTAGTGGAAGTGGGCGACGACGAAGTACGTGTCGGTGAGCGCCAGGTCCGTGGGCACGTCGGCCAGGTAGACCCCGGTGATGCCGCCGATCAGGAAGCTCCACAGGAAGCCGAACACCCACAGCATCGGCGTCGCGAAGCGGATCCGTCCCAGCCAGATCGTGCCGATCGCCGAGAAGAAGACGATCCCGGTCGGCACCGAGATCAGCTCGGTCGTGATCATGATCGGGATGTGGAAGAACTCGGCCATCCCGCTCACGAACATGTGGTGCGCCCAGACCATGAAGCTGAGCAGGCCGATCCCCAGGAACGACAGGACCGCCAGGCGGTAGGCGAACAGCGGCTTGCGGGCGAAGACCGGCACCACCTCCAGGATCGCGCCGAAGGCGGGCACGGCCATGACGTAGACGGCCGGGTGCGAGTAGAACCAGAACAGGTGCTGGTACAGGATCGGGTCGCCGCCCTGGCCGGACCGGAAGAACGCCGTGCCCAGGAGGCGGTCGAAGAGGACCATCGTCAGCGCGCTGGCCACGACCGAGGTGGCGATGAGGACGATCGCGGTCGTCACGGCCAGTGACCAGACGAAGATCGGCAGCCGCATCGGCGACATCCCGGCCGTGCGCAGGCGGCCGACCGTGACCAGGAAGTTGACCGCGCTGATGATCGACGAGACGCCCAGGGTGATGAAGGCCAGCAGGAACGCCTGTTCGCCCAGGTTGGCCTGCTCGCTGAGCGGCGGATAGCCCGTCCAGCCCGTGTCGTAACCGCCCAGCAGGGGGTTGACCAGGATGAGGAGCACGGCCGGCGGGACGAGCCAGTAGCTGAGCGCGTTGACCTTGGGGAAGGCCATGTCCCGCGCCCCGATCATCAGCGGCACGAAGTAGTTGCCCAGGCCGCCGACGATGGCGTTCAGGGCGACGAAGATCATGAGCGTGCCGTGGGTGCTCATGATCGTGTTGTAGGTGTCGCGATCGAAGAGCTGGCCGGGCTGGGCCAGCTCGAGCCGCATCACCATCGCCAGCAGGCCGGCGAGCAGGAACAGGGCGATGAACGTCACCAGGTACTGGAGCCCGATCACCTTGTGGTCGGTGGTGAACCGGAAGTAGCGCGTCCAGTCGCCGGCCCGGCCATGGGCCGCCGCCTCGTCGACCGGGTCGGCGGGCCGACCGAGCGCCCAGGCCAGCCAGAAGCGGAAGGCGCCCAG
>CAYMBB010000103.1:0-1460 GCA_964388515.1 uncultured Anaerolineaceae bacterium | reverse complement strand
CCGGTGACCATCTTCGTGTGGCCCAGCCCGCACAGCTCGGCGCACTGGGCGCCGTACGTGCCGGTCGTGGTGGGGGTGACGTAGAGCTGGGTCACGCGCCCGGGAACCGCGTCCTGCTTGATGCCGAACGCGGGCACGGAGAAGGAGTGGATGACGTCGTCGGAGACGATCGTGATGCGGATGCGCTGCCCGACCGGCAGGATCAGCTCCTTGGAACGAACACCGAGATCCGGGTATTCGAACGCCCAGGCCCACTGGGTCGCCGAGGCCCGCACTTCGAGGTCGGCGCGCTGGTCCCCCCGGATCTCGAGCAGGCCGATCGTCCCGAACGCCGCCAGGCCGATCACCATGGCGAAGGTGACGACCACCCAGCCAACCTCGAGCGCGCCGTGGCCGTGGATCGGCGGCCCCTCGGCGTCGTCGTCGCGGGCCCGGAAGCGGATCGCCGAGTAGACGATCGCCACGACCACGAACATCAGGACCGGCACCGAGACGACGGTCAGGACGACGAAGGCGCCGTTGACGATGCCTGCCTCGCGCGAGGCGATGACCGGCAGGATCTGCATCCCCATCACGACGGCGATGCCGAGGACGGAGAGGACCGCCCAGATGACGATCGCGGTCGCGAGATGACGTCGAGGGGTCATGCCGCAACGTCGAAGTCGGCGCGCATCCCCTTCGAGTAGTGCGCCGTCAGGTTGCACACGATGACGTAGTGGCCGGCCTCGAGCTCGACGGTCAGGGTGCGATTCTCCCCGGCCGCGATCCCCTCCGCCTGGCCGACGGTGCCGGCCGGGTGCTCCATGCCGCCCATGCCGAGGCTCTGACCCGGTGCCGTCGATCCCATGTCCATGTTCATCGGACCGAAGGCGGCGACGTCGAGCTCGTCGTCCTTCACCGGCAGGCTGTCGGCCCGCATGTCGGTCTTGATGATCAGGAATTCGTGCTCTTTCTCGCCCGCGTTCCTGATGGTGAAGGTGACCGGCCCCGCCTTGCCGGTCACCGGGTCGAGCCTGATGGCCCACTCGCTCAGCTCGGCTGCGATGGCGCTGGACCCGCCGGCCGGCGTCGAGCTGGCGCCGGAGGAGCAGGCCGAGACGAGCAGGGCGGCGAGGCCAAGCAGCGCCAGGGGAAGTCGCGATCGCATCGGTGCGCTCTCCTCAGGACAAGCGCCGAGTGCTACTTGACGTCGAAGTCGGCGTGCATCCCCTTCGCGTAATGGCCGGTCAGGTTGCACAGGAAGACGTAGTGGCCGGGGGTCAGGCCCTCGAGCACGAGCGTCTCGGTCGTGCCGGACTTGATGTCCTCCTTCTCGCCGACTGCCTGGAGCTGGTCCTCGGGAACCTCATCGTCGACGACCGGGAGCTTGTCGGCCGCGGTGTCGGTCTTCACGACCACGAACTCGTGGGTCTTCTCGCCCTTGTTGTTGATCGTGACGGTGATCGTGCCGGCCTTGCCGG
>CAYMBB010000102.1:0-8057 GCA_964388515.1 uncultured Anaerolineaceae bacterium | reverse complement strand
TCGGTGTGCGTGGGCCGCTGGGGCAGTGCCCGGTGGGGTGGCGCAAGTGTGAGCGGCGCGTGGCGGTCCCAGAGCCGCGCGCGCTGGTGGTGGAGCAGTGTGCCGCCCGCGCCCCGGGCGGCCTCCGAGAGCAGGATGCCGATCCCGACGATCCCGGTCGGGTGGAACTGGTGGAACTCCATGTCCTGGACGGGGATGCCGTGGCGGTAGCAGAGGGCCACCCCGTCCCCGGTCAGCGAGTGGGCGTTCGAGGTGATCCGGAACATCCGGCCGAAGCCGCCGGTCGCGAGCAGGACCGCCTTGGAGCGGAAGGTGTGGATCTCCCCGTCCGCGATCCGGTAGGCGACGACTCCGGCGGCCCGTCCGCCGTCGCCACCGTCGCCGCCCTCGAACAGCAGGTCGACGACGTGGTACTCGTCGTAGAACGTGACCCCGGCCTTCACGCACTGCTGGTAGAGCGTCTGGAGGATCATGTGGCCGGTCCGGTCGGCGGCGAAGCAGGCCCGCTTCACCGGACCCTCACCGAAGTTCCGGGTGTGGCCGCCGAACCGGCGCTGGTCGATCTTGCCCTCAGCGGTCCGGTTGAACGGCAGGCCCATGTGCTCGAGCTCGATCACGGTCTCGATCGCCTCGCGGGCCAGGACCTCGGCGGCGTCCTGGTCGACGAGGTAGTCACCGCCCTTGACCGTGTCGAACATGTGCCACTCCCAGTGGTCCTCCTCGTGGTTGCCGAGGGCGGCACAGACACCGCCCTGGGCGGCGCCGGTGTGGGAGCGGGTCGGGTAGAGCTTCGTCAGGACCGCCGCGTCGACCCCGGCCCGGGCCAGCTCGAGGGCCGCCCAGAGCCCGGCGCCGCCGGCGCCCACGATCAGCGCATCGTGGTCGATCTTCATCGCGGCCTCACCCGGCCGCGCCGGACAGGCGCATCGTGGCCACGACGATCGTACCCAGCGCGAACAGGACGAACGCGAGCAGGTAGAGCCCCATGTTCAGGGCGATCCGCGGGCCCCCCTTCACGTAATCGTTGACGACGGTCCGCATGCCGAGGAACGCGTGCACGAGGACGCTCATCAGGAACAGCCAGTCGATCGCCCGGATGAACATGCTGCTCCAGCGCTTGCTGATGATGAAGTCGGCGTTCTGGATCGCCGGGTCGTAGATGAAGTGGAGCACGCTGAAGTGGGCCAGGGCGAGCACGAACAGCGCCAGCCCGGTCAGGCGGACGAGATACCAGACCGCGAGCTCGAACCCACCGCCCTGCGGTCGGGCCCGACCGGATCGCGTGTAGAGGGCCATCGTCTCGCCTCCTACGACCAGATCGGCTTGAGGATGATGTACGCGCCGGGCAGACCCACGCCGAGGAAGATCACCCAGCTCGCGTACCAGAGCTGGCGGTGGTAGATCGTCATCGCCGGCCAGAAGTCCATGATGATGATCCGCAGGCCGTTGAGGGCGTGGTAGAAGAGGGCCGCCCCGAGCAGGACCTCGAAGATCCGGCCGACCGGGCTGGCGTAGAAGGCGAGCAGGTCGTCGTAGGCCTGCGGGTTCGCTCCGGCGAGGAAGATGTCGACGACGTGGAGGACGACGAACGACCAGATCGCGACGCCGGAGATGCGGTGGAACGCCCAGGCGAGCATCCCCTCGCTTCCTCGATAACGGAGCAGCATGCGGCCTCCGTAGCGAACGCTGTCCCCGGCCGGGATTCGCCGGTCAGGAGATGGTTGCCGGCTCGCCGGCCAGGCGGGCGATGATGGCATCGGCCATCTCGCTCGTGCCGGCGGACCCGCCAAGGTCATAGGTCACCGCGCGACCCTCGGCGATGACATCGATCACGGCCTGTTCGACCCGCCCCGCGGCCTCGACTTCGCCGAGGTGACGGAGCATCAGGACGCCCGACAGGAGCAGGGCGGTGGGATTCGCCTTGTTCTGGCCGGCGTACTTGGGGGCCGAGCCGTGGACCGCCTCGAAGACGGCCGCCTCGGTCCCGATGTTGGCGCCGGGCGCGACCCCCAGCCCGCCGACGAGGCCGGCGGCGAGGTCGCTGATGATGTCGCCGTAGAGGTTGGGCAGGACGAGGACGTCGTACAGCTCCGGCTTCTGGACGAGCTGCATGCACATGTTGTCGACGATCCGATCCTCGAACTCGATCCGGCCCGCGTAGTCGGCGGCGACCGTCCGGCAGCTCTCGAGGAACAGGCCGTCGGTCAGCTTCATGATGTTCGCCTTGTGGACCGCCGTCACCTTGTGGCGCCGGTTCGCGACCGCGTACTCGAAGGCGAACCGGGCGATCCGCTCCGATGCGGCCCGGGTGATGATCTTGATGCTCTCGGCGGCGTCGGGACCGACCATGTGCTCGATCCCGGCGTAGAGATCCTCGGTGTTCTCGCGGACGATCACCAGGTCGACGTCCTGGTAGCGGCTCTCGATCCCCGGGATCGAGCGGGCCGGGCGCAGGTTGGCGTACAGCCCGAGCGCCTGGCGCAGGGCGACGTTGACCGACCTGAAGCCCGCCCCGACGGGGGTCGTGATCGGGCCCTTGATCGCCACCCGGTTGCGCCGGATCGACTCGATCACGTGATCCGGCAGCGGTGTCCCGTAGCGGGCCATGACCGCCTCGCCGGCATCGACGAGCTCCCACTCGAGCGCGACGCCCGAGGCGTCCAGGACGCGTCGGGTTGCCTCCGCCAGCTCCGGGCCGATGCCGTCGCCGGGGATCAGGGTGACACGGTGGGCCATGGCCGCCATTGTACGCGCAACGATGGGGTCGCTGCCGGGCGGCTCGGCCGCGCGCGGGCGACCGCTCTCGGGTACCATCGACCTCGCCCCCGACAGGCCGGCCCGATCGGCCCCCGTCCTGCCTGCCCGCCATTGCCCCCGGCCTGCCCGCCAGACCCCCGGGGTAGACACCGCGAGGAGTCACGAGCGCGTGAAGATCCAGGAAGCCGACGCCAAGTCTCTCCTCCTGGCCCAGGGACTGCCCGTCCCCGACTGGTCGGTCGCCAGGACACCAGCCGAGGCCCGTGCCGCGGCCGAACGCTTCTTCGCCGCCGGAGCCGGCAGCGTCGTGATCAAGGCCCAGGTCCTCGTCGGCGGGCGGGGCAAGGCCGGCGGCGTGAAGCTGGCCGCCACCGCGAGCGAGGCGGAGGCGGTCGCCGAGCGGATCCTCGGGATGTCGATCAAGGGGATCCCGGTCCGCAAGGTCCTCGTCGCAGCCGCGGCGGTGATCGTCAAGGAGTACTACCTGGGCGCGATCCTCGACCGGGCGAGCCGGCGGATCGTGGTCATGGCCTCGGCCGAGGGCGGGGTCGAGATCGAGGAGGTCGCCCGGGCGACACCCGAGGCGATCCACCGCGTCAGCGCCCACCCGCTCCTCGGCCTGTTCGACTACCAGGCCCGCGAGCTCGCCTTCGCGGTCGGTCTCGGCCCGCACCTGAAGAGCTTCGTCCGGATCGCCAGGGGCCTCGTGGCCACGATGAGGACGAACGATGCCGACCTGGTCGAGGTGAACCCGCTGGCGATCGTTCGCGAGACCGGGCCCGAGGGACCGGTCGAACGCCTCGTCTGCCTCGATGCCAAGATCACCCTCGACGACTCCGCCCTCGTCCGCCACCCCGGGCTCGAGGAGATGCGCGACCTCGACGAGGAGGACCCGGCCGACGCCGAGGCGCGCCACCACGACATCAGCTTCATCCACCTCGACGGCACGATCGGCTGCATGGTCAACGGCGCCGGCCTGGCGATGACCACGATGGACCTCGTGAAGCGGGCCGGTGGCGAGCCGGCGAACTTCCTGGACATCGGCGGCGGGGCGAAGGCGGACCGGGTCGCGGCCGCGATGCGCCTGATCCTGGCCGACCCGAAGGTCGACGCGATCCTGGTCAACATCTTCGGCGGCATCACCCGCGGCGACGAGGTGGCTCGCGGCCTGATCGAGGCCAGGGCGCGCCAGTCGCGCGAGGTGCCGATGGTCGTCCGGATCGTGGGCACGAACGCCGAGGAGGCAGCCCAGCTCCTGCGCGAGGCGAACTTCGAGACGGCGGCCAGCCTCGACGAGGCGGCCGCAAAGGCGGTCGCGGCCGCGCGGGCGGTCGCCGAGGCGCGGGCCGGGACCGCGGGCACGACATCGGCCGCGACGCCGGCCACGGGAGGTGCGGCGTGAGCATCCTGATCGGCCGCCAGACGCGGCTCGTCGTCCAGGGCATCACCGGTCGCGAGGGCGAGTTCCACTCCCGCCAGATGCTCGACTACGGCACGAACGTCGTGGCCGGGGTGACGCCCGGCAAGGGCGGCCTGACCGCGCTCGACGGTCGCGTCCCGGTCTTCAACACCGTCGCCGACGCGGTCCGCGAGACCGGCGCGAACACCTCGTGCATCTTCGTCCCGGCCGCCGGCGCCCCGGACGCCGTCCTCGAGGCGGTCGGGGCCGGGATCGCGACCGTGTTCTGCATCACCGAGGGGATCCCCGCCCTCGACATGCTCCCGACCGTCGAGGTCGTCCGCCAGGCGGGGGCGCGGCTGATCGGTCCGAACTGCCCCGGCGCGACGTCACCGGGACGGGCCAAGGTCGGGATCATCCCCGGCTCGGTCCACCGCGAAGGCACCGTCGGCGTCGTCTCGCGCTCCGGGACGCTGACCTACGAGGCGGTCCAGGCGATGACCGACGCCGGGATCGGCCAGTCGACGTGCGTCGGGATCGGCGGCGACCCGATCATCGGCACGACCTTCCTCGACGTCCTCCAGCTGTTCGCCGCGGACCCGGAGACCGAGGCGATCGTCCTGATCGGCGAGATCGGCGGGGCGGCCGAGGAGGAGGCCGCCGCCTGGGCGGCGGAGCACCTTCGGGGCGTGCCGATGGCCGCCTTCATCGCCGGCCGGACGGCGCCCGAGGGCAAGCGGATGGGCCATGCCGGGGCGATCATCAGCGGCGGTCGGGGCACCGCGGCCGAGAAGGTGGCAGCGCTCGAGGCGGCCGGGATCCGGGTGGCGTCCTCGCCGACCGAGCTACCCGCCCTGCTCCGTGAGGCCGGCTACCGGGGCTGAGCGCGCTCAGCGCTCTGCGTAGCCGAGGGCCGTCCAGGCCGGTCCGCCGGGCGCCTCGATCAGCTCGACGAGGACGCCGTGGCAGGTCCGCGGGTGGAGGAAGGCGACCGGGCCTTCGGCGCCCTTGCGCGGGGCGCTGTCGATCAGCTCGATCCCGTCGATCGCGAGCCGGGTGAGCGTCTCGGCCAGGTCGGCGACCTCGAAGCAGAGGTGGTGGAAGCCTTCGCCCTTGGCGGCCAGGAACCGGGCGACCCCGGTCGTCTCGTCGGTCGGTTCGACCAGCTCGATCTTCACCTCGCCGACAGGCAGGAAGGCGATCTTCACCCGGTCGGTCGGGATCGGCATGACCGTCTCGAGCTCGAGGCCGAGGGTGTCCCGGTAGAACGCCAGGGCCGGCTCCATCTCGCGCACGACGAGCGCGACGTGGTGCACCTTGCTGATCCGGTGGCGGAGCGCGGCCGGGAGACGTTCGGTTCGATCAGGCATCGGGGCTCCTCCTGGGGCAGGGTCGTCCGGCGGCCCGCGACCGCTCAGACCGTGATCAGCTCGCGGTGCTCGCCCCAGGCGGCGCGCAGCCGGTCGCTGATCTCACCGACGGTGGCATAGGCCCTGACCGCCTCGATCATCGCCGGCAGCAGGTTCGCCTCCCCGCGGGCCTCGTCCTCGAGGCGGCCGAGCGCCGCCGCCCAGGCCGCCGGATCGCGTTCGGCCCGGACCCGCCGGACCCCCTCGACCTGGCGGCGCTCGGCCTCCGGATCGATCCTCTGGATCGGCGGTGTCGCATGGCCCTCGTCGCGGAAGCGGTTCACGCCAACCACGATCTGGTCGCCCCGTTCGATCGCCTGCTGGACGCGATAGGCCGACTCCTGGATCTGGCGCTGCTGGAATCCGGCCGCGAGAGCCGCCAGCGTCCCGCCCATCGCCTCGATCTGGTCGAGATACGCCTGGGCCGCCGCCTCGAGCTCGTTGGTCAGGGTCTCCACGTAGTACGACCCGGCGAGCGGGTCGGGCGTCTCGGTCACGCCTGACTCGTAGGCCAGGATCTGCTGGGTGCGCAGGGCGAGCCGGGCCGACTCCTCGGTCGGGAGCGCGAGCGCCTCGTCGCGCGAGTTCGTGTGCAGGCTCTGCGCCCCGCCGAGCACCGCCGCCAGCGCCTGGACGGTTGTGCGCACGACGTTGTTGTCGATCGACTGGGCGGTCAGCGACGAACCGGCCGTCTGAACGTGGAAGCGGCACATCATCGAACGGATGTTCGACGCCCTGAACCGCTCCCGGACGATCCGGGCCCACATCCGCCGGGCGGCCCGGAACTTGGCGACCTCCTCGAACAGGTCGCTCCAGGCGGCGAAGAAGAAGGACAACCGGCCCGCGAACTCGTCCACGTCGAGCCCGCGGGCGAGCGCCGCCTCGACGTAGGCGATCGCGTCGGCGAGGGTGAAGGCGAGCTCCTGGGCCGCCGTCGCGCCTGCCTCGCGCATGTGGTAGCCGCTGATGCTGATCGTGTTCCAGCGCGGCAGCTCGCGAGCGCAGAACTCGAACACGTCGGTCACCAGGCGCATCGACGGGCCGGGCGGGTAGATGTACGTGCCCCGGGCGATGTACTCCTTGAGGATGTCATTCTGGGTCGTCCCGCTCACCCGGGCCCGGGGGACCCCCTGGCGCTCGGCGGCCGCGACGTACAGGGCGAGCAGAATCGGGGCCGTGGCGTTGATCGTCATCGACGTGCTCACCTCACCGAGCGGGATCCCCTCGAACAGGACCTCCATGTCGGCCAGCGAGCTGATCGGCACCCCGACGCGGCCGACCTCGCCCTCCGCCTCCGGCGCGTCGGAGTCGTAGCCCATCTGGGTCGGCAGGTCGAACGCGACCGAAAGACCGGTCTGACCCTGCTCGAGCAGGTAGCGGAAGCGTCGGTTCGTCTCGGCCGCGGTGGCGAAGCCGGCGTACTGGCGCATCGTCCAGAACCGGCCCCGGTACATCGTCGGCTGGACGCCCCTCGTGAACGGGTACTCGCCCGGCCGCCCGAGATCGCGGTCCTCGTCGAGGTCGGCTGTGTCGGCCGGGGTGTACAAGTCCCGGATCTCGATCCCGGAGGTCGTCTCGAACCGCTCGCGGCGCTCCGGGGCGGCCCGCAGGGCAGCCGCCCGGGTCGTCACCCGCCAGCGCTCCCGGCCGGGATCCGGCGTCTCGCCGGGCCGGGCCCCGAGGGCCGGCGACCCGGCGTCACCGGCGGGACGGCTGGAGGACGGCCCGGCCGGACGCCCGGGCGAAGGCGCGCGGCTCACCCGATCACCAGGAGCAGGTCGCCGAGCTCGACGGTCTGCCCGACCCCGACGGCGACCCGCTCGACCGTGCCGTCGCGCGGCGCGCGCAGCTCGTTCTGCATCTTCATCGCCTCGAGCACCATCAGCTGCTGGCCTGCCTCGACCGGATCGCCCGGAGCGACCGAGAGGGCGACGATCCGGCCCGGGATGATCGAGCGGACCTCGAGCGGACCGCTGTGTCCGGCCGCCTCCCTGCCCCGCCTGGCCCGCTCGCGGAGCGCCGCCCGCCGTTCCGGTTCCAGCTCGATGTCGAAGCGCCAGCCATCGACGACGACCTCCCGGACCAGCGTACCTGCGCCAGCAAGCGCCCGGGTGGGGCCGAGGAGGACCCGCGTCCGCTGCGCGTCGGGCCCGACCCCCCGGACGAGGACCACCCGCTGCTCGTCCAGCCACTCGAGACGGACGGCGACAGGGTGGCCGTCGACGAGCGGACGGTCTGCCGGGCTGCCGATCCCGGCCGCGGTCGGGACCGTAGCCGTGGCTGGGGCCGCGGCGGGGTCGTCGCGCCGCTGGGGCGCGCCTCCGGCGACCGCGGGGGCGATCGCGGGGGCGACCACGATCACCGGGTCACCCTCCAGGCGGGAGGTGACCGCCACCGAGACGCGCACGGCCCGCGCGTCCAACACCTCGCCGGCCGTGGCCAGCGGGGTCGTCCCCGCCCGGTCCGGCCCCGCCGGGGGCGGGCCCTTTATA
>CAYMBB010000101.1:0-8136 GCA_964388515.1 uncultured Anaerolineaceae bacterium | reverse complement strand
CGCTCATCCCGATCGGCCGCGGCCAGCGCGAGCTGATCATCGGCGACCGCCAGACAGGCAAGACCGCGATCGCGATCGACACGATCATCAACCAGAAGGGCAAGGGGCTCGTCTGCATCTACGTGGCGATCGGCCAGAAGCTCTCGACGGTGGCCAAGACGGTCGCGGTCCTTGAGCAGCACGGCGCGATGGAGCACACGATCGTGGTCGTCGCCGGGGCCGAGGACCCGGCCCCGCTCCAGTACCTCGCCCCGTACGCCGGGGTGGCGATGGGCGAGGAGGTGATGGAGGTCGGGGTCGAGCTCGACGGCCGGCTGGTCAAGGACGCCCTGTGCGTCTACGACGACCTGAGCAAGCACGCCTGGGCGTACCGCGAGATGGCCCTCCTGCTCCGCCGTCCGCCGGGCCGCGAGGCCTACCCGGGCGACGTCTTCTACCTCCACAGCCGCCTGCTCGAGCGCGCGGCGCGCCTGAACGAGGAACACGGGGGCGGCTCGCTGACCGCGCTGCCGATCATCGAAACCCAGGCCGGCGACGTCTCGGCCTACATCCCGACGAACGTCATCTCGATCACCGACGGCCAGATCTTCCTGGAGACCGACCTGTTCAATGCCGGTCAGCGACCGGCCCTGAACATCGGCATCTCGGTCTCCCGGGTCGGGTCGGCGGCCCAGACCAAGGCGATGAAGAAGGTCGCCGGTCCGCTCAAGCTCGATCTCGCCCAGTACCGGGCGCTGGCCGCCTTCGCCCAGTTCGCCTCGGACCTCGACAAGGCGACCCGCGACCAGCTGACCCGCGGTGAGAAGCTGTCCGAGGTGATCAAGCAGCCGCAGTACCAGCCGCTCTCGGTCGAGAAGCAGGTGACGATCCTGTACGCGGCCACGAAGGGCGCCCTCGACGACATCCCGACCCCGCGGGTCAGGGAGTTCGAGTCCGGGCTGTACCGGTTCCTCGAGACCGAGCGACCGGCGATCCTCGAGGAGCTCGGTCGGACGAAGGCCCTCAGCGACGAGATCGCGGCCGGCCTGGACGAGGCGATCGCGGCCTTCCGCGAGAGCTTCCTGGCCTGAGGCCGGGGGGCGCGACAGTGAGCGGAGGCGAGCGTGGCCAGCCAGCGTGACATCCGGCGCCGGATCGGCGCGGTCAGGAACATCAAGCAGATCACCCGGGCGATGCAGTTCGTGGCCGCCTCGAAGCTCAAGCGCGCCCAGGACTCGACGCTCGCCTCGCGCCCCTACAGCGACAAGCTCGAGGAGATCCTGGCCGACCTGGCGGCCGTGCTCGGTGGCGAGGACCATCCGCTCCTCGCGACCCGCGAGAGCGACCGGCGGCTGATCGTGCTGATCACGACCGACCGCGGCCTGGCCGGTCCGCTGAACACGAACACGATCCGGTTCGCCGCCCGCGAGATCACCGAGCACCCCGGCGAGCTGGCCGTCGTGACGGTCGGGCGCAAGGGGCGCGACGCCATGCGCCGGGCCCGCGTCCCGCTCGAGGCCCACTTCAACGGCTACGGGGACCGCCCCACCTTCGCCGACGTCCTGCCCCTCGCCCGGCTCGTCACCGACGACTACCTGGCCGGGACGTACGGGCGGATCGACATCATCTACTCCCACTTCGTCTCGACCCTCGTCCAGCGCCCGACACTCAGCCAGCTCCTCCCGATCCGCCCGGCCGAGGACACGGTCGGCATCCCGGGCGGCCAGTTCCTGTTCGAGCCGAACGCCGCGACCGTCCTCGAGATGGTCCTGCCGCGCTACGTCGCCACCCGGCTCTACCAGGCCGTGCTCGAGTCCAAGGCGAGCGAGGAGTCGAGTCGGATGGTGGCGATGAAGAACGCCACCGAGAACGCCGAGGAGCTCATCGAGGACCTGACGCTCGTCTACAACAAGGTGCGCCAGGCGAACATCACCCGCGAGATGATCGAGATCGCGTCCGGCGCCCAGGCGCGCTGAGCGGGCGCAGACGCAGGAGGCAGAGACAACCACCATGGCGACCGCCGCACCGACCGCTACCGGACGGGTGATCCAGATCACCGGCCCGGTCGTCGACATCGCCTTCCCCGCCGGCCAGCTGCCGGCGATCTACAACGCCGTCGAGATCGAACGGCCCGGCCAGGAGCCGCTCACCTGCGAGGTCCAGCAGCACCTGGGCAACAACTGGGTCCGGACCGTCGCGATGACCACGACCGACGGCCTCGCCCGCGGCGTGCCCGCGCGCGACACCGGCGCCCCGATCAGCGTCCCGGTCGGCGAGGCGACACTCGGCCGCGTCTTCGACGTGCTCGGCAAGCCGATCGACGGCCAGGGACCGGTCGCGACCGACGTCCGGCTGCCGATCCACCGCCCCGCACCGGCGTTCGACCAGCAGACGACCTCCGAGGAGGTCTTCGAGACCGGCCTGAAGGTGATCGACCTGATCTGCCCGTTCAAGAAGGGCGGCAAGGTCGGCATCTTCGGCGGCGCCGGCGTGGGCAAGACGGTGATCATCCAGGAGCTGATCCGGAACGTCGCCCAGGAGCACGCCGGGTACTCGGTCTTCGCCGGCGTCGGCGAGCGCTCGCGCGAGGGCAACGACCTGATCCACGATATGACCGAGTCCGGGGTCATCGCCAAGACGGTCATGGTCTTCGGCCAGATGAACGAGCCGCCCGGTGCCCGCCAGCGGGTCGGGCTGACCGGCCTGACGATGGCCGAGTACTTCCGCGACGTGGAGGGCCGCGACGTCCTCCTGTTCATCGACAACATCTTCCGCTTCACCCAGGCCGGCTCCGAGGTCTCGGCGCTCCTCGGCCGGATGCCCTCGGCGGTCGGTTACCAGCCCAACCTGGCGACCGAGATGGCCGCCCTCCAGGAACGGATCACCTCGACCAAGACGGGCTCGATCACCTCGCTCCAGGCGGTCTACGTCCCGGCCGACGACTACACCGACCCGGCCCCGGCGACGACCTTTGCTCACCTCGACTCCACGATCCGCCTCGAGCGCTCGATCGCCGAGCTGGGCATCTACCCCGCGGTCGACCCGCTCACCTCGACCTCGCGCGTGCTCGATCCGCTGATCGTCGGCCAGGAGCACTACGAGGTGGCCCGCGAGACGCAGCGCGTCCTCCAGCGCTACCGCGACCTCCAGGACATCATCGCCATCCTGGGCATCGACGAGCTGTCCGAGGAGGACAAGTCGACCGTCGCCCGCGCCCGCCGCCTGCAGCGCTTCATGAGCCAGCCGTTCTTCGTGGCCGAGGTGTTCACCGGCCGGTCGGGCGTCTACGTCCCGATCAGGGACACCGTCGCCTCGTTCAAGGAGATCCTCGAGGGCCGCGCCGACACCCTCCCGGAGCAGGCGTTCTTCCTGGCCGGTACGCTCGACGACGTGCGCCGCAACGCGGAGAAGCTCCAGGCATGACGCTCGCCGCCGGGGCGGGCTCGATCGCTGGGAGCCCCCTGCCGTTCAGCGCCGGGAGGCCAACCTGATGCCACTCCTGCTCGAGATCGTCACCCCGGAACGACTCGTCTATAGCGACTACGTCGATTCCGTCCAGGTCCCCGGGATCGAGGGCGAGCTCGGCATCCTGCCCCACCACGCCCCGCTCGTCTCGATGCTCGGCATGGGCGAGCTGCGCATCCGCAAGGGCGGCAGCGAGGAGTCGTTCGCGATCTTCGGCGGCTTCCTCCAGGTGCGACCGGACAAGGTCGTGGTCATGGCCGAGACGGCCGACCTCGCCTCGGAGATCGACCTCGAGCGGGCCCAGGAGGCGCGGCGCGAGGCCGAGAAGGCGCTCGAGACCGGCTACCACGAGACGGCCGACCTGGCCGCGGCCCGGGCCGCTCTCCAGCAGGCCCTGCTGCGGATCCGGGTCGCCGAGCGACGCCACCGCGAGGGTCCGCGGCGGCGCGGCTAGCCTGGTGGGCAACGAGCGGCCGTTCCACTGGGAGTTCCGTCCGGAACCGATCGAGCGCGAGGTCTTCCGGATCGAGGGCGGGCGACCGTTGTCCGGGCAGGTGCCGATCAGCGGGGCGAAGAACGCTGCCCTGAAGCTCCTCGCCGCCGCGACCCTGACCGGCGAGCGCTGTCGCTTCTCGAACGTGCCCGAGATCGAGGACGTGCGGGTCATGACCGAGACGCTGCGCGATCTCGGTGTCGTCGTCGACCACCCGGCCCCGAACGTCTACGAGGTCGCCTCGGGCGACGTCGACTGGCTGTTCGTGCCGCTCGAGGCGGCGGCCAGGATGCGGGCGAGCTTCATGCTCCTCGGCCCGCTCCTCAGCCGGTTCGGGCGGGTGATCATCAGCAACCCGGGTGGGGACCGGATCGGCCGGCGGCCGGTCAACCTCCACGTCGACGCGATGCGTGCCCTGGGGGCGGAGATCGAGTACCGGAACGGCTACTACTTCGCTCGGGCCCCCGGCCGCCTGCGGGGTGGGGAGGTCCGCTTCCCGTTCGTCTCGGTCATGGGCACCGAGAACGCGATCCTGGCGGCGACCCTGGCCGACGGGCACACGGTCATCCGTCCCGCGGCGCGCGAGCCGGAGGTCGACGACCTGATCAGCTTCCTGTGCAAGATGGGTGCCGAGGTCGAGCGGACTGCGCCCGACACGATCGAGGTCGAGGGTCGCAAGCGCCTCCGCGGCGCGGACCACCGGGTGATCCCGGACCGGATCGAGGCCGGCACGTTCGTCATCGCCGCCGCGGTCACCGGCGGCCGGGTGAGCCTCGAGGGGGCGCCCTGCGAGCTGCTCGGGGCGTTCATCGAGACGGTCGGCCGGGTCGGTGTCGAGCTGTCCTGCGGGCGGGACACGATCGAGGTTCGGGGCGCCCCGTTCGACGGCGGCGCCTATCGGGCGGTCGATGTCGAGACCGCCCCCTATCCGGGCTTCGCGACCGACCTCCAGCCCCCGACCTGTGTCCTCCTCAGCCAGGCGGCCGGGACCTCCCGGGTCCACGAGACGATCTTCGAGGACCGTCTCGAGTGGCTCGTCGAGCTGGCCCGGATGGGTGCCTTGGTGACGATCGAGGACGGGCACCACGCCACGATCAGCGGCCCGGCCCGGCTCCACGGCGCCGAGGTCGAGATCGGCGACCTGCGGGCCGGGGCGTCGCTCATCCTGGCCGCCCTCGCGGCCACGGGCACGACCACGATCCACGGCGCGCACCACGTTCACCGGGGGTATGAGAACATCGAGCGCAAGTTCCTGGCCCTCGGGGCCAGCATCGAACGGCTGGCGGAAGGGACGACAGACAGCAGCTCATGAAGATCGGGATCGACCTCGGCACGGCGAACGTGCTCGTGTACGTCAAGGGCAAGGGGATCGTCATCCAGGAGCCGTCGGTCGTGGCGGTCAGCGATGACAATCGGATCGTCGCCGTCGGCGAGGCGGCGCGCGAGATGATCGGCCGCACCCCGGGCAACATCCAGGCGATCCGGCCGATGAAGGACGGGGTGATCGCGGACTACGTGATCACCGAGGCGATGCTCCGCTTCTTCATCGGCAAGGCGACCAAGGGGAGCATCGGGTTCTCGAAGCCTGAGGTGATGATCTCGGTCCCGGCCGGCGTGACCAGCGTCGAGAAGCGGGCCGTCCGCGACGCGGCCCTCAAGGCCGGCGCCCGGGAGGCGTACCTGATCGAGGAGCCGCTGGCGGCCGCGATCGGGGCGAACGTCCCGATCAGCGGACCGTCGGGCAACATGGTGATCGACATCGGCGGCGGTACGAGCGAGATCGCCGTGATCGCGCTGGGCGGGATCGTGGTCTCGACCTCGCTCCGGGTCGGGGGCACCAAGTTCGACGAGGCGATCGCCTCGTACATCCGCAAGAAGTACAACCTGATGGTCGGCGAGCGGACGGCCGAAGAGGTGAAGATCGAGATCGGGACCGCCCTGCCGCTCGAGCGCGAGCTGCAGATGGAGGTCCGGGGTCGGGACCTGATCGCCGGTCTGCCGCGGACGATCCCGATCACCTCCTCGGAGGTGATGGAGGCGATCGAGGTACCGCTCCAGCAGCTCGTGGCCGCGGTCCGGAGCGTCCTCGAGCAGACCCCGCCCGAGCTCAGCTCGGACATCATCGACAAGGGGATGGTGATGTCGGGTGGCGGGGCGCTCCTGCGCAACATCGACAAGCTCCTCACCCAGGTGACCGGCGTGCCCTGCCACGTCGCCGAGAACCCGCTCAACTGCGTCGCCCTCGGCACCGGCCTGGCCCTCGAGCACTTCGACTTCTTCAAGAAGTCGCTCGTCCAGCAGATCTGATGGCCGGCCCGGGGGCGGTCAGAGGACAGCGGGCGCCGGGGTGACGGACGTGACCGATGTGACCGAGGTCGGCGGCGCCCCCGACGTGACCGGGCCGGCCTTCGTCGACCTCCACTGCCACACCCGGGCGAGCTTCGATTCGCTCGCCTCGCCGGCCAACGTCGTCCAGGCCGCCGCGGCCCGTGGTCTGACCCACCTCGCGATCACCGATCACGACCGGATCGAGGGCGCGCTCCGGGCCCGCGACCTGGCGCCCGCCGGGCTGACGGTCATCGTCGGTGAGGAGGTGAAGACGGCCGAGGGGGACCTGATCTGCCTCTTCCTCGAGCGGCCGATCCGGCCGGGGATGTCGGCGGCCGAGACGGTGGCCGCGGCGCGCGAGCAGGGCGGCCTGGTCGGGATCCCGCACCCGTTCGACCGGTTCCGCAACTCGCTCCTGCGCGAGGCGGGGCTGGCGAGCCTGGCCGGCGTGGTCGACTGGGTCGAGGCCTACAACGCCCGGGTGATCGGGCGGGCGGGTAACGATCGGGCGGCCGCCTTCGCCCGCGAGCACGGGCTGCCCGGGGTGGCGGTCTCGGACGCCCATTCGGTGCTCGAGGTCGGGGTCGCGTACTCGCTCCTGTCGGGTGACCCCTCGACGCCGGCCGGCCTGCTCGGCGCCCTGCCGAGCGCGCGGCTGGTCAGGCACCGCGCCTCGTACCTCGTGCGCGGGCTGACCCCGCTGGCGAAGGTGATCCAGCGCCTGCGCGGCAACCGCCGGATCGAGCCGATCCGGTGAGCGAGCCGATCGTCGAGCCCGCGGCCGCGGCCGCGGGCGAGGGCCTCCCTGCCGAGCCGGTTCGCGCCGAGGGTGAGGTGAGCGTCGAGCAGGTCTCGCTCGCCCGGCGGCTCCGCCAGCCCCGGACGATCCTGTCGATCGTCGTGCCGCTCGTGATCATCGGGCTCTTCGTCTACCTCAACCGCGACCGGCTCGCCCAGGTCCCGGCCCTCGTCCTCCAGGCCAACCCGCTCCTCGTCGGGGCGGCGTTCGCGGTCTTCTACGCGGGTTTCCCGCTCCGCGGCCGGCGCTGGGCGCTCCTGCTGCGCTGGACCGGGTTCCGGATCGGGACGAAGGACGCGACCGAGATCCTCTACCTCTCGTGGTTCGTGAACTGCGTCGTGCCGGCCAAGCTCGGCGACGTCTACCGCGCCTGGCTCCTGAAGCTGAACAGCAGCGCCTCGCTCAGCCGGACGTTCGGGACGGTCTTCATCGAGCGCGTCCTCGACCTGTTCGCGATCGCGCTCCTCGGCCTGGCCGCCGGCTACTGGAGCTTCCGGGCCGGCCTGCCGCCCGCGATCGAGGCGGTCTTCGTGGTCGGGATCGTGGTCGTCCTCCTTCTCGTGGCCGGGATGTTCACCCTGCGCAACTTCGGCCGGCGGATCCTCACCCGGCTTCCGATCCCGACCCGCTTCGTCGAGCTCTACGACCGCTTCGAGGAGGGCGTCTTCGGCGCGATCGGGGTCCGGCGCCTGCCGGTCCTGGCGATCCTGACCGTCTCGATCTGGGGGACCGAGGCGGTCCGCCTCTTCCTCGTCGTCCGCGCCCTCGACTTCCCCGGCGTCTCGCTCGGCCTCTCGGGGGCCGTCTTCGTGGCCCTGATCGGTTCGCTCCTGACGGCGATCCCGCTCAGCCCGGCCGGCCTCGGCTTTGCCCAGGCCGGGGTGATTGGCGTCCTGACCGTGGCCTATGGCGTGCCGCTGCCCGAGGCGACCGCGATCACCGTCCTGGACTGGGTGATCAGCGTCATCTCGATCATCGTCCTGGGCGCGATCGCCTACCTCGTCTCGAAGAAGCCGCGCGGCGAGGGCCGGATCGCCTGACGGCCCGGCGCGCTGCCTGGCCCGGCGCGCTG
>CAYMBB010000100.1:4569-8177 GCA_964388515.1 uncultured Anaerolineaceae bacterium | reverse complement strand
CCTCGACCCGCAGCTGCTGCTCGACGCGGAGCCGGCGTCCGATGCGCTCGCGGTCACCCGGACCCGGGCCCGGCGCGACGGCCGGGTCGAGGAGCTCGTCCTGGGTGCGCCGGAGGCGGTCCTCGGCCTCGTGGCGCCCGTCGGCTCCACGGAACGGGCGGCCTGGCACGAGCTGATCGAGGCCAGCGCCACCGCCGGCGAGCGGCTGATCGCCCTGGCCGGTCGGCTCGACGAGGAACCCTGGGAGATGCGCGCCCTGATCGGGTTCGCCGATCCGCTCCGGCCGGGGATCGCGGCGGCGCTGGGCCTGGCCGACCGCGCGGGGATCCAGACGGTGGTCGTGACCGGCGATCACCCGCGCACGGCGCTGGCGATCGCCCGGGCCGCGGGCCTGGCCGCCGAGCGCGCGATCACCGGCGAGGAGCTGTCCGGCTGGGACGACGCCCGCCTGGCGCGCGAGCTGCCCGACCTGCACGTCGTCGCCCGCTCGACTCCCGACCAGAAGGAGCGCCTCGTCCGGGTCGCCCGCGAGGCCGGGCGGATCGTGGCCGTCACCGGCGACGGGGTGAACGACGCTCCGGCGCTCCACCGGGCGGATGTCGCGGTGGCGATGGGCAGCGGCACCGCGGTCGCCCGCGAGGCGTCGGATCTCGTCCTCGGTGACGACTCGTTCGCGACCCTGATGTTCGGCCTGGCCGAGGGCCGGCGGATCGTCGACAACGTCCTCAAGGGGCTCGTCTTCCTTCTCTCGACGCACGTCGCCTTCCTGGGCTTCATCCTGGTCGCGACCCTGTTCGCCGGCGATCTCGTGGCCCAGCCGCTGCTGCCGATCCAGATCCTGTGGATGGAGCTGTTCATCGACGTCTCGACCTCGGTGGCCTTCGAGCGCGAGCCGCCCGAGCCGGACCTGATGGACCGGCCGCCGCGTCACGCCAGCCGGCCGCTCCTCACGACCCAGCTGCTGGCCCGGGTGACCGGCGCCGGAAGCTTCACCGCCCTGGCCGCGCTCTGGCTGATGACCAGCCACCCCGGAGGGTTCGAGCACGGACGCTGGCTGGCCTACACAACCCTCGTCGTCTCCCAGGCGGTCCGGGCCTATGCCAACCGGAGCCTGACGACCCCGCTCCACCGGCTTCAGCTCAACGGCTTCCTCGCCCTCGCCTGTCTGCTGGCGATCGGCACCCAGGCCCTGATCCCCCTCGTGCCGCCGCTGGCGGAGGCGTTCCAGGTCACCGCCCTCGACGTTGGTGACTGGCTGCTGGTGGCGGCCGTGGCGCTCGCCCCGGCCGTGCTCGCCGAGATCGTCCGGACGCTGCGCGGCACGAGCTGGGTGGCCTGATGCGCGGCCTCCTTCCCAATGCCCTTCTCGTCGCCCGGCGCGAATACCTCCACCGGGTGGGCAGCCGCGCCTTCGTCGTCTCGACGCTCGTCCTGGCCGTCGTCGCCCTGGCGGCCGGGCTGTCGCCGGTCGCCCTCCGGGCGCTCGACCGCGAGGCGGTTACCAGGCTCGCCGTCCATGTCCGGGCCGGCGACCTGGCGATCGACCCGATCGGTGCGGCGAACGTCGTGCTCAACGCCGGCGCGCTGACCGTGGGCGACGAAGTGAAGCGGGCCTTCGACATCGAGCCGGCCCCGGACCTCGAGGCGGCGATCAGCGAGGTCCGTTCGGGGCGGCTGGCCGGGGTCCTGGTGATCGACCGGGCGCCGAGCGGGCGGCTGGCGTACGAGCTGATCTCGAACGTCTCGCCCGCCGGACGCCAGGCGACGATCATGAAGCTGGCCGCGGTCTGGGTCTCGATCCAGGACGGACTCCAGCGGGCCGGGCTCGCGCCGAGCGTCACGGGAGGCCCATACGAGCGCTTCGTCGTCATACCGGCCGGGCCGTCGGCCGCGGTGCAGCCGTCCGAGACACAGGCGGTCGGGCAGGTGGTCGTGGCCACGATCCTCCTGATCCTGATCTTCATCACGGTGATGACGTACGGGATGTGGATCGCGGTCAGCGTCGTCGAGGAGAAGAGCAGCCGGGTGATGGAGCTCGTCCTGAGCGCCGCGACCCCCACTCAGATGCTGACCGGCAAGGTCGTGGGCGTCGGTGCCGCGGGGCTGACGCAGTACGCCGCGATCCTCGCCGCCGGGCTCGGCGCGACGCTCCTCCAGGCGCCGGTCGAAGGCGTGCTCTTCGGCGCTATCCGTCCCGGCGACAGCCCGCTGAGCGGCCTGACACCGGCGATCCTGCTCGCCTTCGTCGGCTTCTTCGCCCTCGGCTTCCTGCTCTACGCGCTCCTGTACGCGGCCGCGGGCTCGCTCGTCAGTCGCCAGGAGGACGTCCAGCAGGTCGCGATGCCGATGATCTTCCTGGCCATGGGCGGCTACTTCGCCGCCTCGGTGGCGGTCACCTCGATCGAGGCGTCCTGGGTGGTGCCGCTCTCGTTCGTCCCGTTCTTCTCGCCCTACCTGATGCTCGTCCGGATCGTGCTCGGGCGGGTAGAGGCGTGGGAGGTCGGGCTGGCGGTCGTCGCCCTGCTGGCCACGATCGCGCTCGCGGCCTGGTCCGCCGCCCGGATCTACCGCACCGGTGTCCTGACCTACGGCCAGCGTCCCGGACTGCACGCCTGGCTCGAGGCGTTCCGCCGCTCGGGCTGAGACCGTCGCCGGCGATCACTGGTCGGGGAACGGGAGGCGCTCGATCAGGGCCAGGACCGGAGCGCTGGCGGACGGACCTTCCTCGGCCTCCGCGGGCCAGCCCGCCGGCCCCCGGCCGTGCTCCGGTGCGACCGCCGGCACGAAGCGCCACAGCCGGCTGCGGACCCCCGGCAGGTACGGGCTGCGGCGATGGCGGGCGACGATCCCGGCCAACCGCTGGGCGACAGCGGCGGCGTGGAGGGCGAGGCCGTCGGCCTCGACCGCGGGCAGGGCGACGATCGTCCCGCCCGACCGGAGCGTGCGGCCGAGCAGCTCGCGGCGCCGCTCGAGGGGCAGGCCGAGGAGCGGGCGACCGTCGAGGTAGAGGAGGTCGAAGACGAGGTAGACGAGCGCCGGCCCGGTGGTCGCGGCGAGCCTGGCGGCGAGGGCCGGTCGGTCGCATCGTCCGTGCCGGTCGACCGCCACGAGCTCTCCGTCGACGACGGCCGAGCGGGCGGCGAGTCGGCCCGGGAGCCCGGTGATCTCGGGCACGAGCGGGGCGATGTTGCGGCCGCGTCGGTCGAGGAGCCTGACCCCTGGGCTCCGCCCGGGTGGCGACTCCGGATCCGGCTCGACGAAGGCGAGGGCGCGCTCGCCGCCCCAGGCCGGCTCGAACAGGTGCTCGGCCGAGTCGAACGGGCGAGCGGCTGCCCGGGCGAGCATCGGCCGGAGTGGGACCGGCAGGCGCGGCAGGCCGGGATCCAGGTGCAGCGAGAGCTGGTCGGTCATGCCGGGCTGATCGTAGCCGGTACACTCGTCCGCGTCGCCCGCCGTCCGTTCGCCGGCGGCCGGGCCGTCCGTCGCCACCGTCGCCGAGGTCATTCGATGCCTGTCCCCGCCCGTCCGGAGGATCTCCACCGCTTCCGGATCCCGACCGATCCGCGCCTCTCCCCGGACGGCGACCTGGTCGCCTTCACGGTCCAGGT
>CAYMBB010000100.1:0-4469 GCA_964388515.1 uncultured Anaerolineaceae bacterium | reverse complement strand
CGACCGATCCGCGCCTCTCCCCGGACGGCGACCTGGTCGCCTTCACGGTCCAGGTCGTCACACCCAGCCGGGACGGGTATCGCCACGCGATCTGGGTCGCGCCGGCCGACGGCTCGGCGTCGGCCCGCCAGCTGACGATCGGGGCGAAGCACGACCGCCACCCTCGCTTCTCGCCCGACGGCCGGGTCCTGGCCTTCCTGTCCGACCGCGGCGGCCTGGTCGAGGAGCCGGCCCGGGGGCGGGACGGCGCCGCCGGCACGGGCACCGCCGAGCACGCCGGGGCCGGCGAGGACGGCGAGGCCGAGGATCACGAGGGCGCCGTCCAGGTTCACCTGCTCCCGCTCGACGGCGGCGAGGCCCGCCGCCTGACCGATCTGCCCGGCGGCGTCGAGGCCTTCGCCTGGTCGCCCGACGGTCGTCGGCTGGTCGTCCTGAGCGCCTGGCGCGGGGCGACCGCGGACGAGGATGCGCGCCTCCGGGGCCGGGCCCGTCAGGCCCGGCCGGGTGCGCCGCGGAGATCGGACTTCCGGTACATCGACCGCCTCCAGTACATGGAGAACGGGAAGGGGTTCACGTACGACCGGGTCGCCCACCTCTGGCTGGTCGACGCCGAGACAGGCCAGGCGCGCCGGCTGACCGACGGCCCGACCCCCGACGAGGCGCCCGCCTGGTCTCCCGACGGCGGGCGGATCGCCTTCGCCGCCAATCGCCGGCGCGACCATGACCTCGTCTGGTGCTCGGACGTGTACGTCGTCGAGGTCGCGACCGGCGAGCTGACCGCGATCACGGGCGGCGCGCCGGCTCTCTTCGGGGCGCCCGAGTGGCTGCCCGACGGGCGCACGATCGCGGCTCTCGGGCATCGCTATCCGGCCGCCGGCGGAAGCCGGAACGACATCTGGCTGTTCGCCGCCGACGGCTCCGATGCCCATCGACGGGGCGGACGCAACCTCTCCGCCCGCCACGACCTGATGCCGGGTTCATCGATCAACAGCGACCTCGCGGTGCAGGAGCCTGCCTGGCTCGTCGCCTCCGCCGACGGCCGCTGGCTCTCCTTCAGCGCCCCGATCGAGGGTTCCTGCGAGCTGTGGCGGATCGCCGTCGAGGACGGTGCGCTCGAGCGCCTGACCGAAGGCCGGCACTACCTCTCCGCCTTCGACCAGCGACCGATTGCCGGCGGCCAGCGGATCGCGTACCTGCGCTCGTCGCCGACCGAGCTGCCCGAGGCCTGGGTCGTCGACCTCGCCGGGCGGGAAAAGCTGGCCGGACCGCGTCGGGTGAGCGCGCTGAACGACGAGGTCCTGGCCGGCATCGAGCTTGCCGAACCAGTCGTGCGACTGGTGGCGTCCGACGGCTGGCAGGTCCAGGGCTGGTACCTGCCCCCGCTGCGCCGGCGGGGCGCCGGGCAAATCCGGGATGGAGATGGCCCCGCGGGCGACGCAGGCGTCGCCGAGACCGCCGGCCCGCCGCCGCTCGTGACCGAGATCCACGGTGGCCCGCACACGCTCTACGGGTTCGCGCCGAGCTGGGAGTTCCAGGTCCTGGCCGGGGCGGGGATCGGGGTCTGGTACGCCAACCCGCGCGGCTCGGAGGGTTACGGCGAGGCGTTCAACGCCGCGAACTTCCGCGACTGGGGGGACGGCCCGATGCGCGACGTGCTGGCTGGCGTCGATGCCCTCGTCGCCGAGGGCCTGGCGGATCCGGCCCAGCTCGGCCTCACCGGCGGTTCGTACGGCGGCTACCTGACGAACTGGATCGTGGCCCATGACCATCGCTTCCGGGCCGCGCTCACCTGCCGCTCGGTCAGCGACCTCTCGATGCTGATGCTGACCGGCGACATCAGCGGCGGCGAGTTCGGCCGGCTCGAGTTCGGGGCCGCGCCCTGGGATGATCCGGACCTCTACCGCGCGCTCTCGCCGATCAGCCACGCGCGGGAGATCCGCACTCCGCTCCTGATCCAGCATGCCGAACGCGACATCCGGACCACGATCGGCCAGGCCGAGGCGCTGTTCACCGTCCTGCGCTCCGCCCGCCGGCCGGTCCGGCTGATGCGCGTGCCGGGCGAGACGCACGAGCTCACCCGCTCGGGCACCCCGTTCCGGCGGGCCGAGAACCTCGTCCAGGTCCGCGACTGGTTCGTCCACTTCCTGGTCAGGGGCCGCCGGACGCTCCCCCCGCTGCCGCGGCAGCGGGCCGGGAAGCTGTCCCGGGCCGGTGTATCCTGACCGTCCGATGACCACCACCCAGCACCGCGACAGCCTCACCCGGGAGCGCGCGAACGAGCTGATCCGTGCCTGGGATGCGCGCCCGGGGACGCTCGGCAGCCTGCTCGGGCGGGTCACCGCGGTCGACCAGGTGGGGGTCGAGGAGCGGGTCGAGGCGCTGCGCAAGCGCTCGATCAAGAAGGCCTCGAAGCTCTGGGCGCTCGACCTTGCGATCCGGATGATCGACCTGACGACCCTCGAGGGCAAGGACACCCCGGGCAAGGTCCGGGCCCTGTGCGCCAAGGCGGTCCACCCGCTGCCGGGCGACCCGACGATCCCGTCCGTGGCCGCGGTGTGCGTCTATCCGGCCCTCGTCGCCGAGGCGAAGGAGGCGCTCGCCGGCTCGGGCGTCCGGGTCGCCTCGGTCGCGACCGGCTTCCCGTCGGGCCAGACCTTCCGCGAGGTCAAGATTGCCGAGACGCGGGCGGCCCTCGACGCGGGTGCCGACGAGATCGACATGGTGATCGATCGCGGCGCCTTCCTGGCCGGCGACTACCGGACCGTGTTCGAGGAGATCGTCGACGTCAAGGAGGCGGCCGGGCCGGCGCACCTCAAGGTGATCCTCGAGACCGGCGAGCTCGAGACGTACGACAACGTCCGGCGGGCCTCGGTCCTGGCGATGGCGGCCGGAGCCGACTTCATCAAGACCTCGACCGGCAAGGTCCAGCCCGCGGCAACGCTGCCGGTGACGCTCGTGATGCTCGAGGCGATCCGCGACTTCGAGCGCCAGACCGGTCGGGTCGTGGGGATGAAGCCGGCCGGCGGGATCCGGACCGCCAGGGAGGCGATCCAGTACCTCGTCGTCCTGTACGAGACGCTCGGGCCGCGCTGGATGACCCCCGAGCTGTTCCGGTTCGGAGCGTCGAGCCTGCTCAACGACGTTCTGATGCAGATCGAGAAGGAGCGCACCGGGCGCTACCAGGGACCGGACCACTTCTCGCTCGACTGACGATCACCGCCTGCCTGATCGCGGCCCGGCTCCCATGAACGCCCGGGCGAGGAGCACGATGTCCTCCCGGTTCGAGACTCCAACCCCGCCACCGTCGATCCCGGGCCTCGTATTCCGGCACCTTGCCGGCCGGTCCGACTATCCCGCCATGAACGCGGCTGCGAACGAGAGCCGGCTCGCGGACGGCGACGAGTTCGTCACCCCGCTCGACGGCTTCGCCAACTTCTATGACCACCTCTCGAACTGCGATCCGGCCCGCGACGTCCTGATCGTCGAGATCGAGAGGGCGGTCGTCGGCTACGCCCGCGGCTTCTGGGGCAACGAGCTCGACGGGACGCGAATCCTCTCGCTCGCCTGCTTCCTCCACCCGGGCTGGCGGCGGCTGGGGATCGGGCGGGCAATGCTCGACGCGATCGAGCACCGGATGCGCCAGGTGAACGCCGGACTGCCGCCCGCGCCGGCCGTCTTCTTCCAGGCCGAGGCCGACGAGCTGGCGACCGGTGCTGTCGCCCTCCTCCGCTCGTCCGGCTACGTGCCCATCCGCCACGGCTACGTCATGGTCCGGCCGACGCTCGACGACGAGCCCGACGCGCCGTTGCCGGAGGGACTCGAGATCCGCGACGTCCGACCCGAGCACCTGCGGCGGATCTGGGAGGCCGAGATCGAGGCGTTCCGCGACCACTGGGGTGCGACCGCGCCGACCGAGGAGGACTACCAGCTCTTCCTGACCGATCCGATCCAGTCCGACACATCCCTCTGGCGGGTCGCCTGGGACGGCGACGAAGTGGCCGGGATGGTCCGGAGCTTCATCAACCCCGAGCTGAACGCCCGGCTCGGCATCCGGCGCGGCTGGGTGGAGAACATCAGCGTCCGCCGGCCCTGGCGCCGGCGCGGCCTCGCCCGGGCCCTGATCGCCGCCAGCCTGCCGCTCCTCCGGGCGCGGGGGATGACCGAGGGCGCACTCGGCGTGGACGTGGAGAACCCGACCGGGGCGCTGGGCCTCTACGAGCGCTGCGGGTTCCGGGCGGTCAAGCGCGACACGGTCTACCGGAAGCCCTTCGGCTGACCGGGTGACCGCCGGACCCGGATGCGATAATGCCCCGGTGACGACCGAGACCGCGAAGCTGCGACCCTGGACCGGCGGTCGGGGGCCCGCGAGCTGGGGCCTGGGCGAGGGCCAGGCGATCCCGTGGGAGTACGCCCCAGCCCCCGAGGCGCGCGAGATCGTCCGTCTCCGGGCGCGCTACGGGCTGTTCATC